>NZ_RZPB01001151.1:0-1371 GCF_003998535.1 Mesorhizobium sp. M7A.F.Ca.AU.002.02.1.1
GTCATAGGGCGTGTGGGTGGGCAGCGTATGTTTTGGGGACGTCATGTCTCAGGTCAGTCTTGCCGGGATCAGTCCGCGCAGCGAATTGCCGACGAACAGGGACTTGGCGGATTTCAGATCGTCCAAGCTGTAGATCGCTTCGCGGGCGCGGCCTTCATCCAGAAGCTGCGCGCGCAATACGCCAGGCAGCAGGCCGCAATCGAGCCGGGGCGTCGCCAGCACGCCGTCGCCGACATCGGCAAAGACATTGGTGATCGTGCCTTCACAGATCTCGCCACGCTCGTTGGCCATAAGCACCTCGTCGGCCTGCGTGATGAGGTGTTCGGCACGGGCACGCGTGTAAAGCTGTCGCCGGCTGGTCTTGTGGCGCAGCAGCGTGTCGTTCGAATCGAGCCTCGTCCGCGCCAGCCGCAGCATCCAGACTTTGTCGGCGGCGAGCGGTTCATAAGGCTGCGCAGAGGCCGTCACCTCGCCATCGTGCGACAGGACGAGACGCGTGCGCGTGGCAACGCCGGAACCGCCGACCGCGCTGCTCAGCGCCTCGCCGACCGTGCCTGGATCACAGCGGAAGCCGAGTTCCGCCGCCGAGCCATAGAGGCGCGCAAGATGACGATCGAAGCGCAGGAAGCCCGAGCCGGGTTCCCAGCGCATGGTCTCGATCAACTGAAAGTCGGCGGTGTTCCCGTCGCGAAGCGCGCTTTCAGCAGACACTCCTGATACTCCTCCTGCGCCGTCGAATCGAAGACGACGCCGCCTCCGACATTGTAGACGGCCTCGCCGCCCGAAAAGAGCGAGATGGTGCGGATCGCCACGGAAAAGCGCATCGGGCCGCCGGGTGCGATCCAGCCTATGGCGCCGCAATAGGCATCGCGGGGCGTGCCTTCCAGGTCGCGCAGGATCTCCATGGCACGGATCTTAGGCGCGCCGGTGATCGAACCGCAAGGAAACAGCGCCGCAAAGATCTGGCGGATAGAGAGACCCGGCAGCAGTTTGGCCCTGACGTCGCTCACCATCTGATGCACGGTCGGGTAAGTCTCGATGCGGAACAGCGCCGGCACGTCCAGCGTGCCCACCTCGCTGATCAGCGAGATATCGTTGCGCAGGAGATCGACGATCATCCGGTTTTCGGCCTGGTTTTTCTCGTCATTGCGCAGGAAGATCTTCTGCCGTTCGTCCTCGGCTTTGGTGGCGCCGCGCGGCGCCGTTCCCTTCATCGGATGCGTCTCGATCATGCCCTCGGCGTCGATCTCGAAGAACAGTTCAGGCGAGCGCGACAGCACGATGGGTTCACCGAGCGCGATCAGCGCGCCATATTTCACCGGCTGACGTTCAGTCAACGCATCGAACGCGGCCAGAGGCTCGCCTGACCAT
>NZ_RZPB01001152.1:0-1371 GCF_003998535.1 Mesorhizobium sp. M7A.F.Ca.AU.002.02.1.1
GGTTGCGGCAGTTCGCCTGACATGCGGCCTGGCGGACCGGAGCGCCATCGATGTCATCCAGGCGATGCTCGAATCCTGCGACAACGACACGCCGCGCGAGGAATGGCATCGCGTCGGCATGGATTTTCACATCGAACTGGCGCGTCTGTCGGGCAATGAATTCCTGTTCCGGGCGGTCCGTGATGCCATGACACGCCTGTCACGGGCGCGCTGGCTGGAGGTTCGCGACGAAGCGGCCCTCAGCCGCGCCTGGGCCGAACATCGCGCCATACTGGCGGCGGCACGCCGTGGCGACGCCGATGAAGCCGCGCGCCTGCTCTCGGTCCACATTGTCGGCAGCCGCGACCGGCTGGTGACGTCGCTCGCCAACGATCGGCGCGGTCTTCGCGCCAGAGGCTTTGCCGTCGTTGCTGCTTAAGGTGGATGAAGGGGCGCAAAGCGGCGTCTGGACGTGTGCGCACTTTCGCCCTCGCTTCGCAGACGCCGATGGCGTAAGGAGCGGCGATGGAAAACAACCGATTTGAAACACCTGTGACTGTGAAGTCAGTCGCGGCGGGAAGCACTCAGCTCTTGCGCACGGCGCGTGAGGCTTCCGACTACCTCCTCAACAGCTGGCCCGGCAAGCGCAGCCCCAAGCATCGCGCGGCCCTGCAGGCCTGCCATGACGCACTCGCCGGCGACAAGCCGGCGATGAACGCCAGGCGCGCCTTCATTGCGGCGGCGCGCGAAGTGGACGTCTTTGTCAGCGACAAGGCGCCGGCCTGACACAAGGCGACATCCGAGGCGGCAATCCGGATTGAGGCACGGCCCGCATCTGCGGGCCTTTTGCCGTCACTTTGCCGTTTCGGTTTCGGCTTCAGTCTCGTCTTCGGGCTTCGAACGTTCCCTCGCTGCAACCTTGGCTGCCAGCTTCTCGGCCTTCTTGGCCGCCTTCTGGCGGTCGCGTTCCTTGCGTTCCTGATCGTAGTTTGGTGGTCGCGCCATATCGGCTCCTTTTTCACTGCCTCGCGGCTCTGGTCCTGCCTAGGAGCATTAGCCGTCAAACACAACAGCTGAAGCGATAGTGCGTCGATGATGGCCAGGCTTGCAAGATGCGCGCCGCAATGATGGGGCCATGCCCATCATTGCGGCGGCGATACCTATCGCCATCGATTTGCCGATCAGATGCCGCTTCGGTCAATCACCAGATCGGCGGCACCAAAGCGGTCCTTTGCCGTCAGCTGCTGGTGCCAGTAGGGATAGAGCAAGGGCGGCCGGCTGACCGCGTCGAGGCGCGCGCGCTCCTCGTCGGAAAGCACCAGGCTTGCCGCCGCGATGTTGTCCAGGAACTGCGTTTCCGTCCTGCCGCCGATCACCAGGGAACTGATGGAC
>NZ_RZPB01001153.1:0-1370 GCF_003998535.1 Mesorhizobium sp. M7A.F.Ca.AU.002.02.1.1
ATGCCGGTCATCGTCTACCGGTGCTGGTCGAATGCGACACCGGCATGGGACGCTGCGGCGTGCAGTCGGCCGATGAAGCGGTTGCGCTGGCAAGACAGATCGACAGAACCGGTGGCCTCGCCTTCGGAGGACTGATGACCTACCCGGCCGCCGGGAAGGCAGCGGAGGCCGAAGCCTGGCTCGCCGACGCCAAGCAGGCGCTGGCCGCATCGGGCCTCGCCTGCGAACGCATCTCCAGCGGCGGCACGCCGGATATGTGGCGCTCCAGCGATACATCTGTTGTCACGGAGTATCGTCCAGGCACCTACATCTATCTCGACCGCTATCAGGTCGCCAAAGGCGTCGGCACGCTCGACGATTGCGCGCTGACGGTGCTGTCGACGGTGGTCAGCCATCCCACCGCGACGCGCGTTATCCTCGATGCCGGCAGCAAGGCGCTGTCCAGCGACACGCTGGGTCTCGCCGATTTCGGCGAGTTGCCCGGCGTGCCGGGAGCGCGGGTGACGGGCCTGAGCGAGGAGCACGGCACCGTCACGCTTTCGGGTGACGGCAAATTGCGCATCGGCGAGCGCGTGCGTGTGGTGCCCGACCATTGCTGCGTCGTCACAAACTTGTTCAACGAGGTCAATCTGATCGACGGCGACAAAGTGCTGGAAACGCTGCCTGTGGCGGCGCGCGGAAGGATGGGGTGAACTAAGAAGCGTCTTGCCTTCTCACACAAGGGGAGAAGGGGGAGAGCGCTCCGCCTGCCGTGCCGCGACCCTGCGCATGGCAATCACCCGGCGACGGCGGATTTCGGTGCGCATCGCCATCAGGTGCAGCGCGAAGAACAGCACGGTGAAGCCGAGCGCCATCACCAGAAGCGGCCACAGCAGGCTGGGGTCGATGGTGGAGCCGCCCATGCGGAACACCGAGGCCGGCTGATGCAGCGTGTTCCACCAGTCGACCGAGAATTTGATGATCGGGATGTTGATGAAGCCGACCAGCGTGATGATGGCGGCGGCCCAGGCGGCGCGGCTGGCATCGTCGAGCGCACGGGTCAGCGCGATGATGCCGAGATACATCAGGAACAGCACGAAGACCGAAGTCAGCCGCGCATCCCAGACCCACCAGGTGCCCCACATCGGCTTGCCCCAGATCGAACCGGTGATCAGCGCCAGCGCGGTGAAGACCGCACCGATGGGTGCGGCTGATTTCAGCGCGACATCGGCCAGCGGATGCCGCCAGACGAGCGTGCCGAGCGCCGAGACCGCCATCAGCGTGTAGCACATCATGGCCAGCCAGGCGAAAGGCACGTGGATGTACATGATGCGGACGGTGATGCCTTGCTGGAAATCCTCAGGCGCGGCAAAGCTCATATAGAGCCCGAC
>NZ_RZPB01001154.1:0-1365 GCF_003998535.1 Mesorhizobium sp. M7A.F.Ca.AU.002.02.1.1
GGACGTGCTGGCCAAAGCCGGGTTAGCCGTCAGCCTGCCCGGCGACGAGCGCAAATACCACGCCCGCGTCGAGGGCCTGGACGATGTCGAAGTGGTGTTCCTGTCGGCTTCCGAGATATCAGGCGAGATCGGCCAGGGTGCCGTCGATCTCGGCATCACCGGCGAGGACCTGGTGCGTGAAAACCTTGCCGACTGGGAGAGCCGCGCCGAAATCGTCGCCCGTCTCAGTTTTGGCCATGCCGATGTCGTGGTGGCCGTGCCGGACATCTGGCTCGATGTCGACACCATGGCCGACCTCGACGACGTCGCTGCCGATTTTCGCCAGCGCCATGGCCGGCGGCTGCGCATCGCCACCAAATACTGGCGGCTGACCCAGCAATTCTTCTCGCAGAAGCACGGCATCCAGGTTTATCGCATCGTCGAAAGCCTGGGGGCCACCGAAGGTGCGCCGGCGGCCGGACTGGCCGATGTCATCGTCGACATCACAACCACCGGCTCGACGCTGCGCGCCAATCATCTCAAGGTGCTGGGCGATGGCCTCGTCCTTCGCTCGCAGGCTTGTCTCGTGGCGTCCAGGAAGACACGGGCGGCGGCCGATGAAGCGGTCCTGCGCGACATCGCGGCGAAGATGGCGGCTGCGGTCGGATAGCGGCGGGCCTTCGCCCGCTGCCCCTCACGGCTCCGAACCCGGCTTGAAAACCCTGACGGCGGCCGTCCCGCGGTGTCGGTAGCCTTGCGCCGGGGCTTTCCTGTATAGGAATTATTTCCTTGACTGGTGAGAGCAGCTATGCTACATTTTTACCTATGGTGCTGATTTGCGCCAGTGACCCGCCGCCCAGGCGGGTTTTTGCGTTTGATGTTCATCAACCAACGAAGGCCCCGAAGCGTCGTGGGCCGGATCGTTGCCCTGCCACGACTATCGCCGGGATTTTCACCACCCCCTCAGGCTGATAGGCTCGGCCAATCCCGGGAGGAGAGAGCGATGCCGGTCAATCTCGACGAGCTGAAGAATGCCAGCAATCTGCGCGGACGCGGAGCGCGAGCGGGCGGTGTCTTCGTCGCACCCGTCGATGGTAGGGCGCATGTCTCTGGCGAACGCAGCGTGCCGCTGCTCGACAAGACCATCCCCGCGCTGTTTTCCGAGACGGTCAGCAAATATGGCACGCTCGACGCCGCCGTCTTCGTCGACCAGAACAAGCGCTTCACCTGGAGCGAACTTTCGGACACGGTGGATGCGCTGGCCGCCGGCTTCCTGGCACTGGGCCTGGCAAAGGGCGATCGCGTCGGCATCTGGTCGCCCAACCGCTGGGAATGGCTGGTGACGCAGTTCGCCACCGCCCGCATCGGCCTGATCCTGGTCAACAT
>NZ_RZPB01001155.1:0-1365 GCF_003998535.1 Mesorhizobium sp. M7A.F.Ca.AU.002.02.1.1
CGCCTGGAGTGTCTCGGCGCGGCCAACGCGATCGTTCCGCTGCTGCGCAACATTGATCAATACGAAGAGACGGTCATCTTTCCCGCCTACGAGGATGCCGTGGTCAGCAGCAATGCGAACCTTGCCTCAACCCGGCGATTGCGGGCCGAACATATGGAAGACGAATGCGTTGGCGGTGAGGTGACCGAAATTCTGCTGGCCATCGGTCATGGCGAGGCGGTCGAAAACCCCGAAGCCCTCGGGTTCATGTTGCGCGGCCTGTTCGAGAATCTGCGCCGGCACATCGTGTTTGAACGCGAGCATGTCCTGCCGATGATCGGGATCGTCGATCGAGACTAGAGTTGACGCAATTCCGGACGGAAAACTGTTTCAGCCTTTTCCTGGAATTACTCTAGGCTCCGGAGCGGCTCGCCAACCGGGCAAGGCTGTCCACAGTCACATGGCGGTTGTTGTCGATCCGGATCACGCCGTCTGTCCGCAGCCGGGTCAACTGGCGGCTCACCGTCTCGATTGTCAGGCCGAGGAAATCGGCGATGTCGGCACGTGTGAGAGGCAGTTCGAAGCTCGTCGGATTGGTGTTTGGATCGAGCGTGGGATCGATGTTTCTGGCAATCATCAGCAGAAAGCTCGCCACTTTTTCCGCAGCGGTCTTGCGTCCCAGCGTGACCATCCAGTCGCGTGCATCGTCGAGTTCGTTCAGCGTCTGCTTGAGCAGGCGGTGCTCGAGATCCGGCGACTCCCTCATCATCCTTTCGACGGAAGCCCTTGGAAACGAACACAGGGAGACGGCCGTTGCCGCTACCGCGTTGATCACGCTTTCCACCTTGAACGGCCGTCCCAGAAAATCGGGGGCAAACTGAAGCGCGACAATCTGCTGGCGCCCGTCCGAAAGGCTCTTCGTCAGCTTCACGACGCCGGAAAGCATGTTGGAATAGCTGTCGACGGTTTCGGCGTCGCCCATCAGTTCTGACCCCGGTTCAACGGTGTGCTTTGACGAGGTCTTGGCGAGCCCGACCAATTGATCGGGATCAAGGGCACCGCAAATGCCGCGATGCCTTGCCTCGCAGGATTGGCAAAGCACGGGAATACCGGCACTATGAACATCCTGACGCACTGTCATCACGATCGTCCGAGGATCCAGGGTATCGGCAAGATAAGCATCGGCCATTGAAAAAGCCTTGTGGCAGTTTGTCCGGTGCAAAGGCTTTGACCGAAATCAAGGTATCGGCGTGCCGTTGCGGTCATTTTCCGGGCCATGCAACCACAGGAATGGCGAGATGCGACCGGAACTAGCTGCCAGACTTGGCGAGAACGTGCCGCGCTACACGAGCTATCCGACCGCGCCGCATTTCCATCCGGGGGTCG
>NZ_RZPB01001156.1:0-1360 GCF_003998535.1 Mesorhizobium sp. M7A.F.Ca.AU.002.02.1.1
CCCTCAGCGGACTGGCGGCGGGCTTGGCGGCAGCGATTTGCGCCGCGATCTTCTGGCGCGCTTCCGCGCCGCCCATCGCCGTCACCAGCCGGTTACGGTCGAAGGCGGTGGCGGCGTCGGCGACAACCACCTTGCCGTCGCGCATCACCACGATGCGGTCGGCGTTGCGCAGCACCTCCCCCAGCACATGCGAGATCAGGATGCAGCTTTTGCCGCCGGCAACGAAGCGGCGCACGAAGGCCAGCAACTGGCCCGCCGTATGCGCGTCGAGCGACGATGTCGGCTCGTCGAGGATGACGAGGTCGAGACGATCCTGGGTGACGGTGAAGGCGCGCGCCACTTCGACCATCTGGCGACGGCCGATCGACAGGTCGCCGACAATGTCCGACGCCGAGATGCTATGACCCGGAAAGATCTCGTCGAGCTTGGCGGCGATCAGCTCGGCCGCCTTGCGCCGCCAGCCGAAGCCACGCAGCGAAGCGTGGTTGATGCGTGTGTTCTCGGCGACGCTGAGATTGGGGCACAGCGACAGTTCCTGAAACACGCAGCGTATGCCGAGCTGCTGCGCGCGCGACACCGAGTAGTTGTCCTCGGTGTCGCCATGCACGCCGATCTGCCCGCTGTCGGGCACCAGCGTGCCCGCCACCATGTGCATCAGCGTCGATTTGCCGGCGCCATTGTGGCCGACGAGCCCGACGCATTCGCCGGGTCCGACGTGAAAATCCACGCCACCCAGCGCGCGAACGGCGCCGAAATGCTTTTCGGCGCCGTTCAGTCTGATGATGTCAGCGTTACCCCTGGGCATGCTCAACGATACTCGCTTGGCGATACGGACGGCAACGCTTGGCCGACACTCACTTGATGTTGGCTTTGATGGCCGCGATCGCGTCTTCCTGCGTGTATTCGTGGCTGGCGACGCCGCCCTTGGGGATCTTTGGCAGCTCGGCCTCGAAATCGTCCTGCGTGAAGGCCAGATACGGCACCAGCAGGTCGTGCGGAATATCGGTGCGGCCGTCGAGCACCTGCTGCGCCACCCAGAAGGCGAGCGATGACACGCCGGGCGCGATCGATGCCGACCAGGTCTGGTAGCCGTCCTTGTCCTTCTGCTCCTTCCACCACTGCAACTCGTCCTGGCGGTTGCCCATGATGATGGTTGGGCGCGGCTTGCCGGCGGCGGCGAAGGCCTGTGCGGCGCCGTAACCGTCGCCGCCCATCCCGAGTTCAAGATCGTCGGTTCGGTGACCGGCGACTGGGACCAGACGACGGCGCAAAAGGCGGTGGCGACCATCCTGCCGTCGCTGCCCGACATCGTCGGCGTCGTCGATCAGGGCGGCGACGGTTACGGCGCCGCACAGGCCTT
>NZ_RZPB01001157.1:0-1359 GCF_003998535.1 Mesorhizobium sp. M7A.F.Ca.AU.002.02.1.1
GCTCCATCTGCGCCGCTTCCGGCACAAGGGCGCCGCAATCGGTGACGCTCGCTCGCGGCTGAGCAGGCGCGAGACCGAGATTGCGCGGCATCTGGTCGATGGTGGCAACGCCAAGACGATTTCGCGATGCCTCGCCATCTCGCCCGGGACCGTCCGCAACCACATCAAGCAGATCTATCGCAAGCTCGGTGTGCACTCCCAGGTCGAGTTGCTGGCGGCCATCCGCGAAGCCGCTTGAGCCTGACGGCTTCCGCCCGGCTCTGTCTTTTTGCTTTGACGCAATTCCCAAGGGAAAGCGCTACGCGCTTTTCCCGGGAAAACCGCTGCGCACTTTTTCTGGAATTGCTCTATTGTCCCGTCACGATGCGCGTCCACATGCGGTTTTGGGATCGCAGCAGCTTTGGGTCGTTGTTGTCCACCACGAACAGTTTGGCCTTCACGGCATCAGGCGGAAAGACGCCGGGGTCGCTGGCTATGGCCTTGTCCATCAGCGGCAGGGACTCCGGTATCGCATTGGCGTAGGAGACATAGCTGGAATTGGCCGCGGCGATATCGGGCCGCAGATTGAAGTTGATCCAGGCCTGGGCGTTGTCGGGATGCGGCGCATCTTTCGGTACCGCCATCGTATCGAAGTTGATGAGCGTGCCTTCTTTGGGG
The DNA here is from genome assembly GCF_003998535.1 of Mesorhizobium sp. M7A.F.Ca.AU.002.02.1.1. Classification (NCBI taxonomy): domain Bacteria; kingdom Pseudomonadati; phylum Pseudomonadota; class Alphaproteobacteria; order Hyphomicrobiales; family Phyllobacteriaceae; genus Mesorhizobium; species Mesorhizobium sp. M7A.F.Ca.AU.002.02.1.1. The sequence goes on from NZ_RZPB01001157.1 coordinate 658, forward strand.
ATGGAATAGGCGATCTCCAGCTTCTTCACGGATTCCGCCGCACGGGTCCTTGCCTGGAGTATGTCGCCCGACCAGCCCAACACCACACAGATGTCACCGTTGGCGAGGTCGTTGATGTATTTCGACGAATGGAAATAGCGGATGTAGGGCCGCACCTTGACCAGCAGGTCCTCGACCTTGGCGAGGTCGTCGGGACTGGTCGATTTGGGGTTGATGTGAAGGTAGTTCATCGCCATCGGGATGACTTCAGCCGGCGCATCGATGATAGCTACACCGCAATCGGACAGCTTCTTGACCACATCGACGTCGAAGACCATGGCGAAGGAATCTGTCGGCCCGTCCGGCAGCCGCTGCTTCACCGCAGCGACGTTGTAGCCAATGCCGTCGGTGACCGCCATATAGGGCACTGCATGCAGGTTCTGCGGGTCGGCGCCGGCGATCAGCGCGAGGGCTTGCGGATCGATCTTCGAGTGGTTGGCAAGCTTCGATTTGTCGAGTTCCAGGAAAGCCCCTGCTTTCACCTGGTTCTTGAGGAACGGATAGGCTGAAGGGTAGACCACGTCATATCCGGAGCCGCCGGTGAGCAGCTTGGTCTCAAGCACCTCGTTGCCGTCATAGACGTCGTAACGAACCTTGATTCCCGTTTCCTTCTCGAATTTCTCGGCCGTGTCCGGCGCGATGTAGTCGGACCAGTTGTAGACG
>NZ_RZPB01001158.1:0-1357 GCF_003998535.1 Mesorhizobium sp. M7A.F.Ca.AU.002.02.1.1
GTGCGCTACCGCCCGCTTGTCGACGAGTATCTGGAACAGAAGCGGCCGGCCGGCTGCCATCTGCGGCAGCCATGAAAGCGGTCAGAGCGGTTCACCGTTTCACGGAAACGGCGAACCACTCCAACTCCTTGTTTGGCGCAATTCCGGACGGAAAACCGTTTCACACTTTTCCTGGAATTGCTCTAGCGCATCAGTTCGAAATGCCGCGGGAATGCCTGATGCAGCAGGAGCAGCATGGTCTTGCGCAGCACGTTGGTGTCACGGCTGGATGGATTGAGATGATCCCAATACCAGGCGCCGTGGACCAGATAATTCAGGCTCTCCGACAGCGTGTCGATGTCGACGTCGGTGTAACCGCCGCTGCGCGAAATCTCGATCAGCAACTCGCGCGCTTCGGCGGTGTAGGCAAGATCGCTCGGCAGGCCGATCTCATTGTAGATCTGCATGCTCTTGCGGTCGCTGGAGAACACGACAAAGACCGAAACCCATTTCGGGTGCTGGCGGGCGAAACGTTGCGCGCAATCGACCGCGCCCAGGGCCCGCTCAACCGGCGACAGGCCGGGCGCTCGCACCAGCGTCACCCACAGCTCGTCGTATCGATCGCTGAGATACTGCAGGACGGCGCGAAACAGGTTCTCCTTGCTGCGGAAATGGAAGACGACCAGGGCATTGGACGAGCCGACATGTTCGGCGATGCGCTGCATGGTGACGCTTGCCAGTCCCTCCTCCGCGATGAGCTCGATGGTGGCGTCGATGATCCGCTGCACGCTGGCTTCGCCGCGTTCGCGCCGACGGTCCTTGGGCGGCGCGGCATCGTTTGCCGCACGTCCATTCTTCGCCGTTGCGCCTTTGCGTTTTGCCGCCGCAGTGTTTTGTTGCGCCATCTTCGTCCAGCTCCTTTCGGACTTCTGCCGGCGATCGCCGGCGCCGCCACGGATCCGTCTATTCGAGGTGTCCGGCGTCGGCTCACCACAACCGAAACCGCAGATCAACCACGATCGCGGCAAGGGCCGCATCGCCCTGTTATAGCGACGGGCGCGTTTCGGCGTTTGTGTACCACTGCCCCTTGGCCATCTCATAGGCCATGGCCGCCCGGAAGACATCGGCATCGCAATAGGTGCGGCCGACGATCTGGATGCCTGTCGGCACGCCGCTTGCCGCCCGGCCCGACGGCACGGATAGAACCGGACAGCGGCTCATCATGTTGAACGGCGTCGTCATCACCCAGCCAAGCGACGGGTTCACCTGCTTGCCGTTGATCTCGACCGTGCCCGTTGTCTGATCGAACTCCGCCGGCACGGCGGGAAGCGCGTTGGTCGGGCAGATCATCACATCCGAGGGCCCCAGCAGCGGCCCC
>NZ_RZPB01001159.1:0-1356 GCF_003998535.1 Mesorhizobium sp. M7A.F.Ca.AU.002.02.1.1
GGGCGATGCAGCTATGTTCCTGCTTTTGCAAAAAATTGCGCAGCCGCGTGCGCCGATGCAAGGTTGCCGTCTGTCCGTGTCGCTGGCGCAATATCCGCGGCCGAGATCGTGTTACCATTGTGCCGGCACCTATGAACGCTGCGCCAGCATCGCCAAGGCACCTGCAGGCCTGTAGGCCTCTGGCAATGGGAGAAAACCTGCATGTCTTGAGGACTCGGGCACGCCTTTGCTTGGTCGAGGCTCGCCTACATCCAACCAGACGCCTCCAACTGCGGCGGTGTCACGGGCTGGCTGCGGGTGGCAGCACTTTCACGCAAGGCCAGGATTCCCATCTGGAGTCACGGAATGCAGGAACTTCCTGTCAGCCTGGTTCACATTTGCGCCTTTGCCCGCAGCGTCAGCCGATGGAACATGATGCCGGTCGCCGCCGTTGGAAGAGCTTGGAGGCGGCCGCATGCACCTTGTCCAGATCCTGCTTCCTCGTTCCGACAACGCGGGTGAGCCCTTCGCCAAGGAAGACTTCGATCGTGTGAAGGACGAACTCGCCAATACGTTCAAAGGTGTCACCGCGTATTTTCGGACGCCCGCGGAAGGGGTATGGAGGGAGGGAAAAGAGTCCGACATGGACGAGATTGTCATCTTCGAGGTGATGACGGAAGAAGTCGATCTGCCCGATTGGCGAAGGCGCCGAGCGGAGTTGGAGCGCCGTTTCCGGCAGGACGAGATCATCATCCGCTACCTACCGATAGCATTGGTCTAAAGGTCCAGGCGCCTCCGGGATTGGGTTTTGCCGCCCTCCTTCCCGAGCTGAACTGCATTCGAAATCTGGAATGGCCTATTAGAGGTTTAATTACGATCCTTTGGACCTGCGTAATTCATTCAGTGGGTCTTCTGTAGGGCATAATATTGCGCATCGGTCGAATTAGAGAGGAAGGAAATATAACATACGTTCCATCAACCATTTAGACCGTTTGTCGATGTTTGTACTGATGACACTGTTATTTTACTGGTTGCAAGCCTTGCGAGTCGACCTGACGGGGTCAGTCTGGACAGGACCGAACCGCCTGCTTCAAAGGGTTGACCGGAAATGGGCGCATTGTTGGCTGTCCAGTGACTACGCTCCTACGGCGTCGGTCATTTTTCTTTTGCTGCCGCCGATCGGTTCTGGCCGGTCGGCGCCGTTGTCTTCGCGTCTTTCGAATGCGCTGCTATTGCAGGACCCGCGCCAGTCGACTTGCGCATATCGCCGTTGCCAGCGGGGCCGGGCTTCTTGCCGAGTAGTCTTGAAACGAGCGTACCTAGATATCCCATTGATACCTCCCGTGAGATTCGCGTAGCGATGGGCCAGTCTTCGCC
>NZ_RZPB01000115.1:0-11740 GCF_003998535.1 Mesorhizobium sp. M7A.F.Ca.AU.002.02.1.1
ACGCCAAGCTGCGCGAGGAGATGCGCGCGGAAATCAAGCGGCTGCACATCAAGCAGGGCTCGACCACCATCTATGTCACGCACGACCAGATCGAGGCCATGAGCCTGGCCGACCGCATCGTCATCATGCACGCAGGCGTCTTGCAGCAGGTCGGCACGCCCGACGAGGTCTATTCGCAGCCGGCAAATCTGTTCGTGGCGCAATTCGTCGGCAGCCCGGTGATGAATGTCACCGATGCGGCGGTGGCCGAGACGACGTCCTCGGTTTCGGTGACGGTCGGTGGAGCCGCCGCCGGCTTCGAGTTCCCGCGAGCCCTGCTGTCGAAGCTCAACGGCCATGCCGGCGGCCAGTTGGCGCTTGGCATACGGCCGGAAGGCGTGCTCATCCGGCGCGAGGCGACCGAGGGCTTCGTGCCTGTCGACACACATATCGTCGAGCCGCTCGGCTCCTTCGACATCGTCGATCTCAAGGTCGGAACCGAGTTGCTGCGGGCCCGCACCAAGAGCGGCTTCGTTGCCGGACCCGGTGAAAGGGTCTTCGCCAGGATCGACCCGACCCAGGCGCATTTCTTCGACAAGGCAAGCGGCAAGTCGCTTGAGGTGAGACTCTGATGGCCCATATCCAGCTCAAGAACATCTCGAAGACCTTCGGCAACCACACGGCGCTCACCGGGCTCGATCTCGATATTGCCGATGGCGAGTTCTTCGTGCTGCTGGGCGAGACGGGCGCCGGCAAGACGACGACGCTGCGGCTTATCGCCGGCCTGGAGAAGCCCAGCGAAGGCCAGGTCTTCATCGACGGCGTCGACGTTGCCGACTGGGGTGCGGCCGAGCGTGACGTGGCGCTGGTGCTGCAGCAATATTCGCTCTATCCGCGCTACACGGTGCGCGAAAATCTCGAATTCCCGCTGAAGCCGAAAATTCGCCGGCTGCCCGACGCCGAGATCAAGGACCGTGTCGACCGTGCCGCCCGTACGCTGCGGATCGAGCATCTGCTCGACCGCAAGACGGATCGGCTGTCCGGCGGCGAGATGCAGCGCGTCTCGATCGGCCGCGCCATCGTGCGCAAGCCGCGTGTGTTCCTGATGGACGAGCCGCTGTCTGCGCTCGACGCCAAGCTGCGCGAGGCGCTGCGGACTGAACTGAAGAACCTGCAGATACAGCTCGGCGCCACCTTCCTGTTCGTCACCCACGATCAGATCGAGGCGATGTCGATGGGTGACAAGGTCGGCGTGCTCAACCATGGCCGAATCGTCCAGACCGGCACACCGCATGAGATCTACAACAATCCACGCGACACCTATGTGGCGAGCTTCGTCGGCTCGCCGCCGATGAACCTCATCGACGGCAAGCTCGTGAACGGCCGCGCGGTGATGGCGCCGCTGAATTTCGAATTGCCTTTTTCAGGGGGAGCCAAAGCGGGCGGGGCGACCGACGGTCGCCCGCTCGTCTTCGGCATTCGTCCCGAGGACGTCTATCTCGAGAGCGGCGCGCCGGTCGAGGCGCGTGTCCACGACGTCGAGAACCACGGCGTCGAAAAGATCCTGACGCTGCGCGTCGGCGACGCGACACTGCGTGCAACCGTGCCGGCCAGGACCGACGTCGCCATCGAGCAGGCGGTGCGCTTTGCCTGGAACCCCGACAAGGTGGTGCTGTTCGACAAGGGCAGCGGCGTCAGCTTGCGTCACGCCTCGTAGCCGCATCCCAGCCTATTTCTGGAAGTAGGTTTCGTAGGGCGTGTCGTTGATCAGCAGGATCACGCATTCCGTGTCGGAGACGCAGGCGTCGTCATGCATCTCATTGGCTTTCTGGGTCCAGTAGGATCCAGGAGGCAGTTCGACCTTGGTCGCCTCGCCGCCATCCATCTGCCAGTGCGCCCACATCCCCTTTATGACCACCGCACGGTAATCCGCGGTGTGCGCATGGACCGGTGCGCGCCAGTTGCCGGGAACCTTCAGCAACGTGCCTGCCGGACCCTTGGCCCGCTCGCCCCACAATGGGCCAAGACGATGCGGCTGGTCGGGTACTTCCGCCACATAGGGGATCTTGTCGGCCGGCAGGTAGCTGTCCTCGAGGGCAAAGGCGCGCCCGGGAACCGCAAGCATGACGGCGAGTGCGATGAGCTTCGGATGATTTGGCATTGGTTCTCCTCTTCGGACCGGCTTGCCGCCGGCCTCTCGCTGCCTGGTTCTGGCAAGCTATTGCATGCGGGTGGCCCGGCAATGGCATTGCGTCCGGAAGGCTTGGCAATTCATCCAGACCCGGCGATCCACGGCCGCGCTGCGGATGGTGCCGATGCGATTGATGCCGCGCGCCATGTCGATCATCCTGACCGGCGTTTCGCTGGCGACCGTCTGTGCGGCGCCGGTCGGCGCCTATGTCGGTGACATCTGGGGCTGGCGCACGGCCTTCATGATTGCGACCGTGGTCGCCGCCCTGGCGCTGCTGGTGCAGCTGGCCACCATTCCGAAATTGCCCCCCCGTGGGTGTGGCAAGCTTCCGCACCTTGCTCCACGTGCTGAAGCGTCCGTCGATCCGGGTGGCGCTGCTGGTCGTGCTGCTGGTCGCTTCGGGACACTTTGCCGGCTTCACCTATGTCCGTCCCTTCCTCGAGAAGGTCCCCGTGCTCGACATCGAGACGATCTCGCTGGTGCTGCTGGCCTATGGCATTGGCGGCTTCTTCGGCAATGTCGCCGGCGGCATCCTGGCCGAGCGCAGCCTCAAGGCAGCCGTTGGGCTGGCGCCCTTGCTGATCGCACCGGCCGCCGCCTCGATGCTGGTTTTCGGAGCTTCGCCGACGATCGCCGCTGCCGCCGTTGCGGTCTGGGGCTTTGCTTTCGGCGCCGTTCCGGTCGGGCTGCAGAGCTGGCTGGTGCGGGCAGCACCCGACCAGGCAGAAAGCGCCGGCGGACTGATGGTGGCGACGTTCCAGGTGGCGATCGCGCTCGGCGCCGTCTTCGGCGGCCTGCTGGTCGACCACACCGGCGTCGCCAGTGCCTTCGCCCATTGCGGCGCGGCGACATTGCTGGCGGCCAGCGTGGTGTTCCTGCGCGGCCCGAAGCAGGCCGAGTAGCCTCGCCGCAATCAGGCTTCCCTGACACCTGCGCGTCGGCCCGAGAACCATCACGGTTTTCGGGTCGACGCCGTTGTGACGGCAGCGACGAGCGAACTCAGGCCGACCGCCCGTCGAAATCGAAGACCGACAGGGTCGAGGGGTCGAGATCGGCCACGCAGTTGATGTTGATGTAGGCGCTGCGTTCACGGCCCTCGCGGACATCCTCCGCAAAGGGATGGATGCCGCAGGCCCGGCAGAACCGGTGCGCGATGGCATGATTGCCGAATGTGTAGGTGCCCAAATCGTCGCCCCAGGCCAGGACCCGCAAGGTCCCGTGCGGGATGGCACACAACAGGGCGCCCTTGCGCGAGCAGATCGAGCAATTGCACCTGATGGCGCTGGTCAGTTCGGCCTTGAATTCGAAGGCGACCTTGCCGCAGTGGCAACTGCCTTTGTAGAGCATCGGATTTTCCTCGCATTCGACAGGGTGCAAAACCGTCTGCGCCGGGTTAAGTCTCGGCAAGCCAGGCACTGGCCGCTATCCCTTAAGACGTTCAAGGCGTCCGGAGTCCGACACCGAAAATGCAATCCGTCCGTGATCATCTGGAAACCATCCTTGCGCGCCTCGCCGCCCGTGCCGGCGAAGAGCGTGTGTTCACGAAGCTCTATGCCGAAGCCGCGCGGGCCGCGGCCGATGCCAGCGATGCGCGCAGCCAAGCCGGCGTGACGCTCGGGCCGCTCGACGGCAGCATCGTCTCGATCAAGGATTTGTTCGATGTCGCCGGCGAGCCAACCACGGCCGGCTCGCTGATGCTCAAGGCCGCAGCACCTCCGCTGCGCGATGCCGCGATCGTCAGCCGGCTGCGGCAGGCCGGCGCGGTTATCATCGGCAAGACCAACATGACCGAATTCGCCTTCACCGCGATCGGCGACAACCAGCATTTCGGCACGCCCGGCAATGCTGTGGACACCAATCGCATTCCGGGTGGTTCTTCCTCAGGCGCCGGCGTTTCCGTCGGCGAGCGCACGAGCGAAATATCGATCGGTTCCGACACCGGCGGTTCGATACGCATTCCGGCTTCACTCAACGGTGTCGTCGGCTTCAAGCCGACGGCGCGACGTGTGCCGCTCGCCGGCGCGTTCCCACTGTCGGCCACGCTGGACTCGATCGGTCCGCTTGCCCGAACCGTCGCCCAGTGTGCCGCCGCCGACGCCGTGATGGCCGGTGAGGTGCCGACCGCGCTGACGCCGATTGCCCTGGCAGGGCTTCGCATAGGCATTCCGCGCGGCGTCCTTTTCGAAGAGACGGAAGACGAGGTGGCGACCGCGTTCGACCGCTGCCTTGGCAAGATCGAGCAGACGGGCGCGCGGATCGAGGATCTGTCGATCGACGATCTGCTTGCCGATTTGCGCGCGGCCACCAAGCGTGGTTCGATCGCCGCGATGGAAGGGGCCGAAGTGCATGCCGACTGGCTGGCGACAGGAGCTTCGGTACCGGTCGACCCGCATGTCAGCGGACCTTTGTCGCGGGCAGCCATGCTGCCGACGCCTGTCTACATCCGGGCAATGCGCCGTCGTACAGCGCTCGCCGCCGCCATGGACGAGCGGCTGTCCTCGGTCGATGTGCTGGCCTTGCCGACCACACCGGTGACGGCGCCGACTATCGTCTCGATGTCTGACGACGCCGGGTTGCGTGACCGCACCGAAGGCCTGCTGCTGCGCAACACGCAGGTTGCCAACCAGTTCGATCTCTGCGCGATCTCGCTGCCGATGCCGAGCACTCAGCTGCCCGCCGGCTTGATGCTGGTGGCGCGCAACGGCCATGACCAACGCCTGCTGCGCATAGCAGCAGAGGTGGAGCAGCTGCTTGGCGCGTGAGCAGGGCTGAACCGCCCATCAGCGCGACGAACAGTGCTTGCGTTCGCTGTCCTTGGCGGTCCGTACGATACGGGTCGCGACCAGCCAGGGCAAATTGTACTCCTTGCCGGCGATCGTCTGGGTGCGGTGCTCGATCGAGCCCCTGACGACGATCTTGCCTGCATAAAGCGCGTCGGAAAGATCGGTTATGGCCTTGTCGGCCTGCGGCAGGCCGCTGGGGTCGATCGACACGCCCTTGATGATCGTCCCGGTGGCAAGGTCGAGTGCGCTGTTGGACGGGCAGGGCGCCTTGAAGCAGCGCAGCCCGTTGTCGCAATAGACATAACTGCTCTCGGCCGCGAATGCCGGCATGGCACAGAGCGAACAGGCAGCGACAAAGAGGAAGGCGAGACCGGGCATGGCTCTCAACGTCGCGGAGAATTGGGGCGAAACCGCGATGGGTTACAGGCTCGCCGGAAACCGCCGCCGATAGTGATCGACCACTTCTGGATTGCGCAGATTGACCGGCAGCTTGCCCGCCAGCACCAGCAGGGCTTCGCCCGCCGCGCCGACGCCCATGCGCATCATCGATTCCTCGGTGATCCCCGCCATGTGCGGCGTGACGATAACATTGTCGAAGCCGAAATAGGGATGGTTCGACGGCAGCGGCTGCGTCGCAAACACGTCGAGCGCGGCGCCGCCGATGCGCCGTTTCTGCAAGGCCTCGATCAGCGCGTCGTCGTCGACGACCGGTCCGCGCGACACGTTGATCAGCAGCGCCTGCGGCTTCATGCGGGCGATCCGCTCACGGTTGATCAGGCCGCGCGTTTCCGGCGTCAGCGGGCAGCACAGAACGATGATGTCGCTCTGCTCGACGAGAGCGTCGATCGACAGGAAGCCGACCTTGTCCGGCGCCGGCTGCATGCTGCGCGTCGTTGCCACCACCTTCAGGTCGAAGCCGTGCGCGGCGATATGGCCGACCGCCTGGCCGACGGCGCCGAGGCCGACGATGCCGATCGTCTTGCCGGCAAGCTCGCTGTTGGCGTTGGCGTGCTCGCGGCCGGCAAGCCAGCCTTTGGCGCGCAGGTCGCGGTCGACGACGCGGAAGTTGCGCAGCAAGGCGAGGGCCACGAACATGACGTGTTTGGCCACCGATCGGGCATTGACCGCCGGCACATTCGCCACCAGCACGCCGGCGGCCGTCGCTGCTTCCATCGGGATCATGTCGAGCCCGGCGCCATGACGGATTGCCGCCCGCAGCAGCTTTGCGCCGTCGAAAAGCTGTGGGGGCAGCGGCGCGCGCACGATGACGATGTCGGCATTTTTCGCCTCGGCGGCCAGCGTGGCCGGATCGATGGCGGAGGCGACGACGAGCTCGCCGGCGCCGGAGAGCATAGCCGAGGCGCGCGGGTGCAGAGGGTGCGTCGTGAGGATACGAGCCATGTCGGTCAGGCTTTTTCGAGCGCCGGGCTTTGCGGCTCCTCGCCATGGCCCTCGATCAGGCCCTTCCAGTAGCTCTCAGCGCCCTGCAGATGGGCGCTCATCAGCGCCTGTGCGAGATTGCCGTCGCGGCGCAGCAGCGCTTCATAGATCTGGATATGCTCGGCATGCGAGCGCACGTTGCGCTCGGGGTCGTTGAAATAGATCGGCAGGCGCTGCTCGCCCATCATGTAGTAGACGCTGCAGACATTGTGGAAGACGCTGTTCTTGGTGGCGCGCACGATTTCGAGGTGAAATTCGCGGTCTTCCCTGGCAAGCCCTTCGCCGGCGGCGATGCGCTCTTCCGAAGCCTTCAGGATTTCGCGCAGCCGCTCGAAATTCTCCTCGGTGGCACGCGAACAGGCAAGTTCGGCCGCCTTGATCTCGTGGATCTTGCGCAGTTCGACCGTCTCGTAGATCTGGATCGGGTCGAGCGGGAGGCCCGCGCGGGCAAAGAGCGCCATGGCCTCCACACTGGCCTGCTTGGTGTCGATGTAGATGCCGGATTTGGCCCGGCGCTCAACGATGCGCATGGCCTCCAGGATGGCCAGCGCCTCGCGGATCTGACCGCGGCTGACGGCGAAATGCTCCGCCAGTTCGCGCTCCGATGGCGTTCGGCCGCTCTCCTTGTCCGAATGGGAGAACAGGTAGGCAGCGAGTTCCGCGAGAAGGTTCTTTTCTTTCATCGTCAACCGCGTTGCGCGTGCGCCTCCAGGAACCGCTCCGAAATGGTGAATCCCAGACCCGGTTTTTCCGGGATCGCTATCATACCGTCCCTGGCTTCGACAGTCTCTTCGACCAGATCATGGATCATCGGGTTGGCGCCGAGCGAATATTCGACGGTGAAACTCGACGGCGAGGCGGCGCAGACATGCAAGCCTGCGAAAAAACAGGGCGCGCCGGCCCACAAATGCGGTGCAAAGCGCAGATTGAAGGCGCTGGCGATGGTGCCGATCTTCATCGCCTCGCTGATGCCGCCGCAGAAGGCGGGATCGGGCTGGAAGATGTCGGCGGCTTTGAGCACGGCAAGGTCGCGGAAGGCGTAGCGGGTCGCCTCGCTTTCGCCGGTGGCAATCGGAACGGCGCCACTTGCCCGCACTTCGGCCATGCCCGGCTTATCGTCGGCGATGATAGGTTCCTCGAACCACGCCAGGTCAAGGTCGTTGACGAGATGGATGAAGCGCTTGGCTTCAGCCACCGTGTAGGTGCCGTGCGCGTCGACCATCAGTTCGACATCGGGGCCGAGCGCCTGCCGTGCGGCGCGCACGCGGGTGGCGGAAATGTGCGCCGCGCCGTCCATGGCGCCAACCCGCATCTTCAGTGCCTTGAAACCGCCCTTGGCGATATAGGATTTCAACTGCTCGCCGATGGCGTCGGCGGCCGCCCAGCCGCCGGACGCGTAAGCCGGCATGCGATCGAGCTTGCGGCCGCCGAGCAGCCGCCAGACAGGAACGCCAAGCGATTTGCCAAGAATGTCCCACAGCGCGATGTCGACGGCGCTGATCGCCGCGATGCTCATGCCGCGCCGCGCCAGCTGCGGCATGGCGTGGCCGCCGCGTGCGGCGCTGTCGTGGCGCACGCCATTGTAGAGCATCTCCCAGATGATGCCGATGTCGGCCGGATCGCGGCCGACCAGCTGCGGCCCGACTTCATGGTTCAGCATGTGGACGAGTGCACCGTAGCTGCCGGCACTGCCGGCGGCGTTCTTGCCTTCGCCCCAGCCGACCAGCCCGTCATCGGTCTCGATGCGCAGGATGGCGGCGTCGAAGGTCGTCACCTGACCGAAGTCGCTGCGGTGCTGCCGAGCGGCTTCGATCGGAACGCGGATCCACCAGGCTTGGACGGACTTGATACGCATATTCTTCCCCAGCCCTGCGCCGGTCAGGGCGGAAGGGCGAATTTCCCTGAGGCAGTCGACTACTTGATCAGCGGCAGCAACGTTTCGGCGTTGATGCGCATCTGGTCGGTGTAGAATTTCTCGGTGAGCACGCTGGAGCCGTGGTCCTGGATGAACTTCAGCTGTTCGGGCGAGATATCGACCGGATTGCGCTCGACCATGTCGGGATAGGGGGCCGCCGGCGTCCGGTCGACGGGCGCGACGAACTCGTTGGTCAGCGCGCCGTCGTAGCCGATCTCGCGCAAGGTGGCGACGATCTTCGGCCAGTCGATCTGGCCGAGACCGGCGGCGAAGCGGTTGTTGTCGGCGACATGGAAGTCGAACAGGCGCTTTCCGGCCTGCCGGATCGCGTCATAGACGTTAAATTCTTCCATATGGAGGTGGTAGGCGTCGAGGCAGACACCGCATTCGGGGCTGACCGCGTCGGCCAAAGCCAGCGCCTGGGCGCCGCGATTGAACAGATAGGTCTCGAAGCGGTTGAGCGGTTCAACAGCGATCTTGACGCCGACCTTCTTGGCGTGGGTGAAGCATTCGCGGGTGGCGTCGACGACCCACTTCCATTCCTCTTCCTCGGTGCCGTCAGGCACGACCTTGCCGACGGTCGCCGGAACCAGCGTGATGATCTCGCCATCGAGTTCGCTGACCATGGTCAGCACGTCCTTGACATACTGAACGGAACGCTCGCGCTGGCCCTGGTTCCTGGCGGCAAGGTTGCGCTCGCCCAGCATCAGGGTCACCGCGCCCCAGCAACGAATGCCATGCTCCTTCAGCAGCGCCCGGGTCTCCCTGGTTTTGTACTGCTCGGGTTCGCCGGAAATCTCGATCGACTCATAGCCGAATTTCTTGATGCGCTTGAGCGTCGTTTCCAAGGGTTCCGCGCGCATCCAGTTGTGCGTCGAAAGATGCATGGTCTGTCCTTCCCAACTCGTCTCTATGGTTCGCCTGCGACATGCATCGCCAAAAGGCGACACAAAGGTTCCTCCCCAAGGCGTTCCCAGCCTTTTCTCGCAAACTGGTTCGACCAATTGGGCCTGAAGCGAGGTCTACAGCAAATTATCCGGATCGGCAAGAAGCGCCGGGATGCAACTTTCGCTGTGGAGTATTTCCTTGATTATATTGAGATATATATGCCTGCGCCGGGTGGTTTTGGGGTCATGATGGCGCATTGCAAGGCTTGACCAAAATTCCACATTTGGTAATACCAGAATGGTGGTGCGTGCAAGCGCCCGTTGAGAAAAGACCAAAGTGGCTGGCCCTGTTTCCAATCGGCGCTATGCTCGGTCGCGAGAGAAATGAGGGAGGATGCCGATGCCGACGACAATGAAGGGCCCGGGGCTGTTTCTGGCGCAGTTCGCGGGCGACGCCGCGCCGTTCAACTCACTGGCGTCGATCACCAAATGGGCGGCCGGTCTCGGCTACAAGGGCGTGCAGATCCCGACCTGGGACGCGCGGCTGTTCGATCTCAAGAAGGCGGCCTCTTCCAAGGCCTATTGCGACGAGGTGAAAGGCATTTGCGCCGACGCCGGCGTCGAGATCACGGAATTGTCGACGCATCTGCAGGGGCAATTGGTGGCGGTGCATCCTGCCTATGACGCGCAGATGGATGGCTTTGCGCCGCCATCGGTGCACAACAATCCCGCAGCCCGGCAGAAGTGGGCTGTCGAGCAGATGAAGTTCGGCGCTAAAGCATCGCGTAATCTAGGCCTGAATGCTTCAGTGTCGTTTACCGGCTCGCTGGCTTTCCCTTACCTCTATCCGTTCCCGCAGCGGCCGGCTGGACTCATTGAGGAAGCGTTTGGCGAGCTCGGCAAACGCTGGAAGCCGATTCTCGACGTGTACGAGGACAACGGCGTCGATGTCGGCTATGAAATTCACCCGTCTGAAGACGTTTTCGACGGCGCCACTTTCGAGATGTTCCTCGACGCGGTCGGCGGCCACAGGCGCTGCAACATCAATTACGATCCGTCGCATTTCCTGCTGCAGCAGCTCGACTATCTCGAATTCATCGACATCTATCACGAGCGCATCAAGGCGTTCCACGTCAAGGACGCCGAGTTCAACCCGACCGGCCGGCAAGGCGTCTATTCCGGCTATCAGAGCTGGACCAACCGCGCCGGGCGCTTCCGTTCGCTGGGCGATGGACAGGTGGATTTCGGCGGCATCTTCTCCAAGCTGACGCAGTACAATTATGATTCCTGGGCGGTGCTGGAGTGGGAGTGCTGCCTGAAGCATCCGGAGGATGGTGCGGCCGAAGGCGCGCCTTTCATCGAGCACCACATCATCCGGGTGACGGAAAAGGCATTCGACGACTTCGCCGCTGGCACCACCGACAAGAAGTTGCTGCGCGCCATGATGGGAATCTAGCTCGATTTTCCCTCCCCTTCGCGGGGAGGGTGGCCCAAAGGCCGGGTGGGTCGGTTCACACCGCGCTCTGCCTCAACGACCCCACCCGATCCGCTGCGCGGATCGACCTCCCCTCAAGGGGGGCAAGCAACAGCGAGGAGCAAGATATGGTCGGCGCATCGAAGTCGGAAACGGGAGGCGGCCCGATCCGCTACGGCATGGTCGGCGGCGGGCAAGGCGCCTTCATCGGCGCGGTGCATCGGATCGCGGCGCGGCTGGACAACGAGTTCGTGCTGGTTGCCGGCGCTTTGTCAGCCGACCCGGCCCGTGCCAAGGCCTCGGCGGCCGAACTGGGGCTCGACCCCTCACGCAGCTACGCATCCTATGCCGAGATGGCCAAGGCCGAGGCGAAGCGCCCCGACGGCATCGAAGCGGTGGCCATCGTCACGCCCAACAATGTGCATGTGCCAGCGGCAAAAGCTTTCCTCGAGGCCGGCATCCACGTCATCTGCGACAAGCCGCTGGCGACGACGCTGGCCGAAGCGAAAAAGCTCGCGGCGATAGTCGAGAAGACCGGCAAGGTGTTCGTGCTGACGCACAACTACACCGCCTATCCGATGGTGCGGCAAGCACGCGAAATGGTCGCCAAGGGCGTGCTCGGCGACATCCGCATCGTGCAGTCCGAATATCCGCAGGACTGGCTGACCGAGGATTTGGCGGCGACAGGCCAGAAGCAGGCGGCGTGGCGCTCCGACCCCAAGCAGGCAGGTGCCGGCGGTGCGCTGGGCGATATCGGCACGCATGCCTACAACCTCGCCCGCTTCGTCTCGGGGCTGGAACTGGACTCCCTGTCGGCCGATCTCGACGCCTTCGTGCCGGGACGGCTACTGGATGACAACGTCAACGTCATGCTGCGCTTCAAGCCTACCGGCAAGACGCACCCGGCCAAGGGCATGATCTGGGCAAGCCAGGTGGCGCCCGGCCATGAGAACGGGCTGAAGCTGCGCATCTATGGCTCGAAGGGTGGGCTGGAATGGGTGCAGGCCGACCCGAACTATCTCTGGTACACCCCATTCGGCCAGCCAAAGCAATTGATAACACGCAATGGCG
>NZ_RZPB01001160.1:0-1354 GCF_003998535.1 Mesorhizobium sp. M7A.F.Ca.AU.002.02.1.1
CTTCGTGATATGGGCCGCGATCGTTGACGCGAACGATGACCGAACTGCCGGTCTTGAGATTGGTGACGCGGGCATAGCTTGGCAGCGGCATGGTCGGGTGCGCCGCCGTCAGATGGGTCATGTCGTAGACTTCGCCATTGGCGGTAAGCCGGCCATGGAAGGCGTCGCCATACCAGGAGGCGAGGCCGACCTTGGCGTAGCGCTTGTCTTCCTTCGGGTAATACCACTTGCCACGGACCTGATAGGGTTTGCCAAGCTGATCCCTGCCGCCGCCACGTTGGATGCGCCCGTTCCGGGAGATCACACGCGGGCTTGCCTTCACGCCATATTCGGATTCGGCGAAATACTCCTTGGAGCGGGTCTTCTTGTTGACCATCGCTTTCGGCTCAGGCTGCGACGCGCAGGCGGCCAGCAAGGCAGCCGACATGGCGAACAACGCGACGGTAGCAGCGCGACGAAGACGCGGTGGCGTCACAGCCTGCATTTTCCTGATGTCCCCTTCAGTCTCAACTCAAGGCGTCGCGTTCAACCACCAGAGGAGCCAAAACACTCACCCGACAATACCAACGACGCTTAAAACCCCGATCCTTTGTGCGCAGGAATTGCTTATCACGGTATTAACCGATTGTGGCCGCAACCGGGCAAGATTGTGGCGTCTCCACCGTAAGAGCTCTCTGAAAAGTAACGGTTTTCGTGCTTCCACGCGAGAGATGTGATGCCCTCTGCCACAGAAAGCCTGGCTTCGCTCCTGCCCGCCGTGTCTGCCGGTTGACCGGGCTTTGTCGGGCAGCGGACCGACCGCCGGAACAAAGAAATGCGCCGCTAGTTTCATCCGCAGGGCACTCGAACAGAAGGACGAGCATGATGAAAATGACTTCATTGATGGTCGCGATCGCGATGTCGCTTTCTGCCGGGTCTGCGATCGCCGCATGTCCGGACAAGTCAGCTTCGAACACCGGGACCGATGCCGGACAGACCGCCGGTATTTCGAAAGATGGAACCCACGCGCCTTTAGAGACTCCGAAGGCCATGGGCAACGCGAACAAGCCAGCCGCCAAGGATGGCACCACGATGCCATTGGCGGGCGCTGAAGGCGGGGGCGACAAAAACCTTGCAACCTCGCAGCAGGATATCGAGGCGCAGCAGCACGGTGATAAGGCCGCGGCGGCAAAGGCGGACGAAAATTGCAAAGACTGAGGACCGTACAGGCCGGAGCCGATTTGCAGCTTCGGCCTTCCTCACCAGTAGCTGTTCCCTTGGCGAAAGTTAAATCTGCGGGATACCGCAGCTGTCCCAAGAGGCTGACCCGTAGGGATTCGCCAGTCGGCGGGCTCCTTCTTCATCATGCACCAAT
>NZ_RZPB01001161.1:0-1352 GCF_003998535.1 Mesorhizobium sp. M7A.F.Ca.AU.002.02.1.1
GTAGTCCCTGAAGTTCAGAGTTCCGGCCAGACTTCGGATTCCCGGCGCGTTCCAGTCTCTGTCGATGACTATCGTTTCTTTCTTGAGATCGATCGTGCCATATCCGGCTCGACTGATGCCAAAATGCTTCCCAAGCAATTCCGCTGCCGCAAATGCCAGTTCGGCAGGATCATCGATCTCCCGAATCCTGTCACCCAACCCCGCCAGAAGCTGGAAGCGCTGCACTTCAGACGAACGTTCGCGTGACGTGACTCCCATTTCGCCCCCGGTTGGTCGGACTAGATAATGCCGTCAGTCGCGAAGAGTTCCAGGCGCCGGACAACAGGTCGGGGCTAGGCCGCCGACGCATTGCGAAGAAACTTGCGTCACGACAGCCAAGGACAACTCCATATGCGCCCTCAACGGGCGAACGACGCGCCGTGCATCATAGTTTAATGACACCTGCTGGGCTGTGCCGCATAAAGCCATTGTCAGCGGCTGTGTAACGGGCGCCGCTGCTTGGGAGCAATCCCACTGTAGCCGAATAGGAGCGCCTGATGCTTAGCCGACCAACCCGCACGAATACGGAAGCTCTCTACCCCAGTGACCTGAACATCCTTCGCGACGCGTTCGACGCGCTGTGCCAGGAATTTGCTATCTTGCCCGACACGGCGGCGGCCAACGCCGTAGCGAGAGAGCTGATCAGGTTGTTTGAAACAGGAATGACGGAAGCGGCCACACTGATGATCGCCGTGCGCGCACGTTGGCAAGGCGACTGGGAGATGGGAGGCAGCAATGCTGCCTGAGGTTTGATGATCAAGCGCAATCAACCCGCTGCATCCTTTTCGACACCGCCGCGTTGAGCGTCAAACCTGCCAGAAATGTCCGATGCGCTGGCACAATGACTGGAGCGACCGATGCCGAAATTCCGCTTCGAGTTTATCGAAGGCATGGCCCAGCCTGCAATCTTTGCCGATATGGCTGATCGAGATGAGGCTGTCAGAGAGGCGAAGCGTGCAGCCAAGGAGGCCATGCTCGACGGAATTGTCGATGGCGTGGACCCGACCAGTTGGGTGACGAAGGTTTACGACGAAGCAGGCTATCTCGTCGCCACTCTCGGATTCCAGGATCTGGTCGCCGCGCCCAGGGATACGGAAGAGTTCAAGGAAACAGAGGAGCCAGGCGTCTTGCGATCGGGTTGAAGCCGGTTTCTCCGCTGTCGCCCTCGAGCCAGATGTTGCGGCCGCCGGGCAGATCACGCCGTGAACCCGAAAAAGACCGTTTCTGGCTGGTGCGGACAGCCTTTTTGTTTAATCTCCGAAAGACGCGCAGAGGCTGCAACACGGCTTCAGCCCACCTCGACGCTCTCGAGA
>NZ_RZPB01001162.1:0-1350 GCF_003998535.1 Mesorhizobium sp. M7A.F.Ca.AU.002.02.1.1
CCTTGATGGGATAAAACTGACCTTCGGCGGCACGCCGCTGCTCGATGGCGCCGCCTTGACGGCTTCGGCCGGCGACAAGATCGCACTGGTCGGCCGCAACGGGTCCGGCAAGTCGACCCTGCTGAAGATCGCCGCCGGCCTGATCGAGCCGCAGGACGGCGAAGTGTTCCGCCAGCCTTCGGCGACCGTCCGCTATTTGCCGCAGATGCCCGACATGGAAGGTTTTGCCACTGTCCGCGCCTATGTCGAGGCCGGGCTTGGCCCCGCCGACGATCCCTACCGCGCCAGCTATCTGATGGAGCATCTCGGCCTGTCGGGTGAGGAACGTCCGAACGACCTGTCGGGCGGCGAGGCGAGGCGCGCCGCCCTTGCCCGCGTCATGGCGCCGGAGCCCGATATCCTGCTGCTCGATGAGCCGACCAACCATCTCGACCTCTCGGTCATCGAATGGCTGGAAGAAGAACTCATCCGCACCTCCTCGGCGCTGATCGTCATCTCGCACGACCGCCGCTTCCTCGAACGCGTGTCGCGCGCCACGGTCTGGCTCGATCGCGGCCAGACCCGCAGGCTGGACAAGGGCTTCGGCCATTTCGAGGAATGGCGCGACCTGGTTCTGGAGGAAGAAGAACGCGAGCAGCACAAGCTCGGTCGCCAGATCGTTCGCGAAGAGCATTGGCTGCGCTACGGCGTGACGGCGCGGCGCAAGCGCAACATGCGCCGGCTCGGCGAGTTGCAGACCATGCGTCAGCGTTTTCGCGGTCATCGCGGGGCCGAAGGGTCGGCGATCATGGTGGCGAGCGACGCCACCGAGTCCGGCAAGCTGGTGATCGAGGCGAAAAACATCGAAAAGAGCTTTGGCGATCTCACCGTGGTCAAGGCGTTTTCGACCCGCATCCAGCGTGGCGATCGCGTTGGCCTGGTCGGGCCGAACGGCGCCGGCAAGACCACGCTCTTGAAAATGCTGACCGGCGAGATGAAGCCGGACGCCGGCTCGGTGCGGCTCGGCACCAATCTGGAGATCGCCACGCTCGACCAGAAGCGCGAGGCGGTCGACCCGCAGGAGACGCTGGCACAATATCTCACCGATGGGCGCGGCGAAAACCTCGTCATCAATGGCGAGCAGCGCCACGTGGTCTCCTACATGAAGGATTTCCTGTTCAAGCCCGAGCAGGCGCGCACGCCGGTGCGCGAGTTGTCCGGCGGCGAGCGGGCGCGGCTCTTGCTGGCGCGCGTGCTGGCGCGGCCCGCAAACCTTCTGGTGCTCGATGAGCCGACCAACGATCTCGACATGGAGACGCTGGAACTGCTGCAGGAACTGGTCGCCGGTTTCGCCGGCACCGTCATCCTGGT
>NZ_RZPB01001163.1:0-1346 GCF_003998535.1 Mesorhizobium sp. M7A.F.Ca.AU.002.02.1.1
GGCCCACACCCAGCCATGCTCGGTTTTCTCGAAGATGAAGGTGAAGGCGTCGTCGAATTTCTGGTTGGTGCCGAGCCAGACGAACTTGCATTTGCGGGTGTCGATGTCGGGCTTGAAGATGTCGACGAAACTGTTGCGCGCCCTGGAGTTCAGGCCGTCGGCAGCGACGACCAGATCGTGCGTCTCCATGTAAGGCTTGGGATCGGCGATGTCGGTCTCGAACATCAGCTTGACGCCGAGTTCACGCGCCCGGCGCTGCAGCAGGACCAGCAGCCGCTTGCGGCCGATGCCGCAGAAACCGTGCCCTGACGAGACCGTGCGCACGCCGTCATGAATGACGGCGATGTCGTCCCAGTAGGCAAAGTGCTTCTTGATCCAGACGGCGCTGACCGGATCGTTTTTCGACAGATTGTCGAGCGTTTCGGCCGACAGCACGACGCCCCAGCCGAACGTGTCGTCGGCGCGGTTGCGCTCGAACACCGTCACATCGTGGGCGGCGTCCCTCAGTTTCATCGAAATGGCAAAGTAGAGGCCGGCTGGTCCGCCGCCGAGAACCGCAACCTTCATCTGTGCGATCTCCTCTTCGCTTGCTGGAGTTCAGTATCGCGCCGGCGATAAGATATTTCAAGCTTAAAGTTTCATATCAGAACGATCGTCCTGACATGGCGAAAGCGCGCCTGCGTGTCATCGCGCAAGCGCGCTGCCGATCACTTTTCCGGGCTCTTCGGGCTCCACAACACCGTCTCGGCGCCCTTCTCATAGGCCATCCCGTCGGGATAGCTGATCGCTTCCAGTTGCAGCCCCCAGGGCGCCTGGAAATAGAGGATGGTCTGGCCGGCGGCGGGTCCTTCCTTGACCGGCAATGGTCCCAAGCGTGTCTTGACGCCCTTGCCGTCGAGATAGGCTTTGGCAGCGGCGACGTCGTCGACATAGAAGGCGATGTGGAAGCCGCCGATGTCGCTGTTCTTTGGCGTCAGGTCCTTCTGGTCCGGTGCTGTGTATTTGAACAGCTCGATGTTCGAGCCGTAGCCACAACGCACCATGGTGACCTCTTCGATCACCGCCTTCGGATCGACGCCCAGGAGATCCTGCATGAAGGTGCCCTTGTCGTCGGCGAACGGGCCGAACGACATCGCCTTCTTGCAGCCGACCACTTCGGTGAAGAAGTCGACCGCCTGCTTCATGTCGGGAACCGTGATCCCGGTGTGGTCGTGGCCGCGCATGCCCGGGATCGAATCCGCCGAGGCCATGCCGGCGCTGCCGAGCATCGCGGCGGCGAGCGTTGCAATTGCGATTGTGGTCTTCATGTCAGTCCTCTCCATTTGGCGGGACTTGGTCTTTGTGGT
>NZ_RZPB01001164.1:0-1340 GCF_003998535.1 Mesorhizobium sp. M7A.F.Ca.AU.002.02.1.1
GAACGGACCCGGCTGACCGGCGCCGAAGGGTCCTCTCGCTGACCGCAAGGGGCGAGGCAGCGCTTGCCAGGCTGCAGGCGGCGGCCGATCGGGATACGGCGCGGCTGATCGAAAGCGTACCCGACGACAGGTTGCATGAACTGCGCAGCGCCTTGCGCAAGGCGGGGGAATTGCTGGGTGATCCCACCCGTGAAAGCGGCGAGGTGACGTTGCGGCCGCACCGCGTCGGCGATGTCGGCTGGGTCGTGCAGCGCCAGGCCCAACTTTATGCCGAGGAATATGGCTGGACGATCGAGTTCGAGGCCATGCTCGCCGAGATCGGCGCCGATTTCATTCGCAATTTCGTGCCCGGCCGCGATTTCTGCTGGATCGCCGAGCGCGGTGGTCAGCCGGTCGGCGCGGTGTTCCTGGTTCATCAGGATGATAAGGTGGCCAAGCTGAGAATGCTGCATGTCGAGGCGTCGGCGCGCGGCTTCGGCATCGGCAAACGACTGGTGGCGGAATGCGTGAACCAGGCCCGGGCTTGCGGCTACGCCAAGCTAGTTCTGTGGACCAACGACATCCTCGTTGCGGCGCGCGCGATCTACGAACGTGCCGGCTTCAGGCTGGTCTCGCAGGAGCACCACCGCAGCTTCGGCAAGGATCTGACCGGCCAGACCTGGGAAATGGATTTGTAGGCGGCTTTTGCTGCCGGTTGCGCGCCAGCGGTATCCTAATTACCCCGCGCTGCCGCCAAAGCACCGGGAAGTTCCTCGGCAAAAATGTCGAGCTCGTGATCGAGGCCGACGCTGACGCGGATGCAGCGGTCGAGCCGTGGCACCATCGGCTTGCGGATGAAGACGTCGCGTGACAGCAGGGCTTGCAGAACTTTCAGCGCGAAGGCGCCATCGCCGCAGCAATCGATGGTGACGAAATTGGTCGCCGACGCCAGTGGCTTCAGCCCGTTCGCCTCGGCAATGCCGGCGATGCGTCGGCGGCCGGCCGCGACCCGCGCCACCACGCTTTGCAGATAGTGCTGATCGGCGAGCGCCTCGACGCCGGCGATCTGCGCCATGCGGCTGACGCCGTAATGGTTGCGGATCTTCTCGAAGTCGCGGATCACCTGGGCCTCAGCGATCGCATAGCCGCAGCGTATGCCCGCCAGCCCGTACGCCTTCGAGAAGGTGCGCATGCGGATGACGTTTGGCCTGGAGATATCGATCGGCGGCAGCGCCGAGGCCGGCCCGAGTTCGCCATAGGCCTCGTCGAGCACCAGCATGGTGGTTTCCGGCAGCGCCTCGATGAAGCGGATGATCTCGCTCGCCTCCCACCAACTGCCCATCGGATTGTCGGGGTTGGAG
>NZ_RZPB01001165.1:0-1334 GCF_003998535.1 Mesorhizobium sp. M7A.F.Ca.AU.002.02.1.1
CTCCCAGCTCGTCTACAAGCACGCCATTTCCACGATCATGCCGAGCCAGCCGGTTCAGATGTTCGATGGCGAGGAAAGCCAGGGCGCCTGATTGGCACGTGAGAAAGACGCGGACGCCACCGTTCGCGGGAAACCAGCGCATCACCCCAGGACTGAGGCCAAGGGCCCGACCCGGGCCGTGGTCATTGTGCCCGTCCTTACCCGCCACCAGCGCAACGACGACGAGACCAACCGCCCGCGGCTGATGCGTTCGGCTGATGCGCGTCACGACGAGGCCGTTGGCCTTGCCCGCGCCATCAACCTTGATCTGATTCACACCGCGGTGGTGACCGTCAACGATCCGCGCCCGGCGACGCTGCTCGGCAGCGGCAAGGTCGCCGAGTTCGCGGAAATCGTCAAAGAGGGACATGCGGAAGTGGTCGTCGTCGACCATCCGCTGACCCCTGTGCAGCAACGCAATCTCGAGAAAGAGCTGAACGCCAAGGTGCTGGACCGCACCGGGCTGATCCTCGAGATATTCGGCGAGCGTGCACGCACCAAGGAAGGCACGCTGCAGGTCGAGCTCGCCCATCTCAACTACCAGAAGGGCCGCCTCGTGCGTAGCTGGACCCATTTGGAGCGTCAGCGCGGCGGCGCCGGATTCCTTGGGGGCCCCGGCGAAACACAGATCGAATCCGACCGGCGGCAGTTGCAGGAAAAGATCATCAAGCTGAAGCAGGAGCTGGAAACGGTGCGGCGCACGCGCGACCTGCACCGCGCCAAGCGCAGGAAGGTGCCGTTCCCGGTGGTGGCGATCGTCGGCTACACCAATGCCGGCAAGTCGACGCTGTTCAACCGGCTGACCGGGGCGGATGTGCTGGCACAGGACATGCTGTTCGCCACGCTCGACCCGACGCTGCGCCGCGTGCGCCTGCCACATGGCACGCCGATCATCCTCTCCGACACGGTCGGCTTCATTTCGGACCTGCCGACACATCTGATCGCGGCTTTCCGCGCCACCCTGGAAGAGGTGGTCGAGGCCGACCTCGTGCTTCATCTGCGCGACATTTCCGATCCGGACACGGCCGCCCAGGCCGAGGATGTCGAGCGTATCCTTGCAGATCTTGGCGTTGACGCTGGTGATGCCAAGCGGGTGATCGAAGTGTGGAACAAGATCGACCGGCTCGACGAAGGCAACCGGACCCGGCTGCTTGCAGACGGCGCCGATGCCAACAAGGCGCCGCCGATTGCGGTGTCGGCGGTGACCGGCGAGGGCATCGATGCGCTGAAGGCGATCATCGAAACGCGGATGGCGGGCGAACTCGAAGACCTCACCGTGACGATCGAGCCGGCAC
>NZ_RZPB01001166.1:0-1333 GCF_003998535.1 Mesorhizobium sp. M7A.F.Ca.AU.002.02.1.1
CAGTTGCAGACGACGCTGACACCCTATGACCCGGCGATCTCGGGAGAAATCTTCCGGCCGCTGTCGAGCTTCCGCACGCCGGAGATGAACGTGCAGAAGGTGATCGCGCGCCGCGTCGCCATGGAGTTGCGCGACGGCATGGCCGTCAATATCGGGTTCGGCATTTCCGCCAATGTGCCGCGCATCCTTCTCGAGGAAGGCCAGCACGGCAAAATTACCTGGGTGATCGAACAGGGCGCGGTCGGCGGCGTGCCGCTGCTCGACTTCAAATTCGGCTGCTCATCGAACGCCGACGCCTTCATGCCCTCGCCGCACCAGTTCATCTATTTCCAGGCCGGCGGCTTCGACGCCTCGCTGTTGTCCTTCCTGCAGATCGATCGACACGGCTCTGTGAATGTTTCGAAGCTTTCGGCGCGGCCGCATGTCACCGCCGGCGCCGGCGGCTTTGTCGACATCACCGCACGGGCGAAGAAGATCGTCTTCTCCGGCTTCTTCAATGCCGGCGCCAAGCTGTCTCTGGCCGATGGCGGCATCCGCATCGACCACGAGGGCAAGGTCAAGAAGGTGGTCAACGAAGTCGAGCACATCTCGTTTTCGGGCAAGCGCGCGGTGGCGCAGGGACAGGACATCACCTATGTCACCGAACGCTGCGTGATGAAGCTGACGCCGGAGGGGTTGGTCGTCACAGAACTCGCACCCGGCATCGATCTGCAGCGTGATGTGCTGGCCCAGTCGGAAATTCCGTTGGCCGTTGCCAGGGACCTCAAGACGACACCGGCAGCCCTCTATCAGGAGCAACCGATAGGCCTGTCGCTGAATGGCGGCGCCTCGGTCGGAGGCGCGCGTGGCTGAGCCTCTCGTCACCTTCGAGCAGGATGGCGCCATCGGTACCATCACGCTGCGCCGGCCGGAGAAATTCAACGCACTGGACATTCCGATGCTGCGGGCGCTAGAGACGGCGCTCGACGCGGCCGAGATGGCCGAGGGCGTCCGCGTCGTGCTGCTGCGCGGCGAAGGCAAGGGCTTTTGCGCCGGTGGCGATGTCGAAGCCTGGGCGCAGATGAGTGCCGCCGATTTCCAGGTGCAGTGGGTGCGCTACGGCGACCGCGTCTTCGACCGCTTGGCGCGGCTGCGGCAGCCGACAATCGCCGTCCTGTCCGGCCATGCGCTTGGCGGCGGCCTGGAACTGGCTGCGGCTTGCGACTTGCGCGTGGCGGAAACACAAGTGAAATTAGGCTTCCCGGAAACCTCGATTGGCGTCGTGCCCGGCTGGTCCGGTACGCAGCGCGCCGTGCGCCGCTTCGGCGCGCAGACGGTGCGCCGCATGGCGCTG
>NZ_RZPB01001167.1:0-1332 GCF_003998535.1 Mesorhizobium sp. M7A.F.Ca.AU.002.02.1.1
CTTCAGGGATTGGCTGGGCGATGAGCGGCCACGCGTCTCCCAGGCAAACGAACTGGATCGAGCAAGCGGTGCCGTTGTCGGTTGTCGACGCGATCCGCCATGTCGTTGGCGCCTCGAATGTGCGGATCGGTGATGATGCCGGGGCGATCGACCTTGGTTCGAACGGGACGGATTGCGCCGCCGGCATCGTCGTTGCGCCTTCATCGACCGGCGAGGTCGCCGCGGTGGTGCGCATCTGCAGTCAAAATGAGATTCCGATCGTGCCGCAGGGCGGGCGGACCGGCCTGGTCGGCGGAAGTGTCTCGCGGCCGGGCGAGATCGTTCTTTCCCTGGCACGCATGAACCGGATCGAGCGGCTCGATCCCGTCGAGCGCGTGGCGATCGTCGGTGCCGGTGTTACGCTCGAAGCTTTGCAGTCTGCCGCATTTGAGCACCGCCTGGAGCCCGGTATCGATCTTGCCGCGCGCGGTTCGGCGACGATCGGCGGCATGGTTTCCACGAATGCGGGTGGCGTGATGGCCTTTCGCAACGGGGTCATGCGCCACCGCGTCCTTGGCCTGGAGGCCGTGCTGGCCGATGGATCGGTCTATTCCGATCTGACGCGGGTGGTGAAGAATTCCGCCGGCTACGATCTGAAGCATCTCTTCATCGGTGCGGAGGGCACGCTTGGCATCGTGACCCGCGTGGTCGTCAAGCTCGACCCTTCGCCCCGAGCCACCGCCACCGCGCTTTTCGGGCTGCCGTCTGTCGAAGCGGCGCTGCAAGTCATTCGTCTGGCGCTTGAATCGGATGCGGGACATTTGCGCGCGGCGGAGGCGATGTGGACCTCGTATTTCAGCCTGGCCGCAGCCGCGCATGAATGGTCCGAACCGAGCGTGCCGCTCGACCAGCCGCTGTTCCTGCTGCTGTCGCTTGGCGGCGCGCGCGAAGAGGCGCTGCGCGAAGATTTCGAGCGGATCTATTCGGAAGTGATGGAGCGCTATCCTGAAGCCACCGGCATCATTGCCGGCTCGCGGCGGCAAGAGGAAGACCTGTGGCGGTTGCGCGAGGACACCGGCGTGCTCTATCGCGCCCATCCCCAAGCGCCTTCCTTCGACGTGTCGGTGCCTCTGTCGGAAATTCCGGCCTATCTCGACAGAATCCTGCCCCGGCTCGCAGCGATCGAACCGGGTCTGGCGCCCTATGTCTTCGGTCACCTGGCCGATGGAAACCTGCATATCATCCTCAACCGTCAGGGTCCGCTGGCGCCTGACGTAGCGGAGGCTGCCGAGAGCGTCCTGTACCAACAACTGCGGGAGATTGGCGGTTCTTTTTCCGCCGAGCACGGTGTTG
>NZ_RZPB01001168.1:0-1328 GCF_003998535.1 Mesorhizobium sp. M7A.F.Ca.AU.002.02.1.1
ATCCAGACGACGCTGGACGGCTACAAGGCCGGTCTCAACGTCAACGCCGTCTCGATCGAGGATGCGGCACCGCCACGCGAAGTGGCCGATGCGTTCGACGAGGTGCAGCGCGCCGAGCAGGACGAGGACAAGTTCGTCGAGCAGGCCAACCAGTACTCCAATCAGAAGCTCGGGCAGGCGCGCGGCGAGGCCGCACAGATCCGCGAAGACGCGGCCGCCTACAAGAACCGGGTCGTGCAGGAAGCCGAGGGTGAGGCGCAGCGCTTCATCTCGGTCTATGACGAATATGCCAAGGCGCCCGATGTAACGCGCAAGCGCCTCTACCTGGAAACCATGGAGAAGGTTCTGAAGGATTCGAGCAAGGTCATCGTCGAGCAGGGCAACGGGCAAGGGGTCGTTCCCTATCTGCCGCTGCCGGCATTGCAGCCGAAAGCGCCGGCACCGGCCGCCCCCGTTACGGGAGGTAACCAGTGATGGCCAACCGTCTTCCCATCATCGTCGTCGCAGCAGCGGTTATCCTGTTCCTGCTCTATTCGTCGGTCTTCGTGGTCAATGCGCGCCAGCAGGCGCTGGTGCTCAGGTTCGGTGAGATCGTCGACGTCAAGAGCGAACCCGGCATCTACTTCAAGGCGCCGTTCTCGTTCTTCGACGCCGACACCGTGCAGCTGATCGAGAACCGGGTGCTGCGCTTCGATCTCGACAACATTCGCGTCCAGGTCTCGGGCGGCAAGTTCTATGAGGTCGATGCCTTCATCGCCTATCGCATCTCGGATCCGCGGGTCTTCCGCGCCGCGGTGTCCGGTCAGATCGAACTGGCCGAGGCCCGGCTCAGGACGCGTCTCGACGCTGCCTTGCGCCGTGTCTATGGTCTGCGTGATTTCGAGGCAGCACTCTCCGAAGAGCGCGGCGTGATGATGCGCGAGGTCCGCGACCAGCTCAGGCCCGATGCCACATCGCTCGGCCTGCAGATCGAGGATGTCCGCATTCGCCGCACCGATCTCACGGCCGAGGTCTCGCAGCAGACCTTCGACCGCATGAAGGCGGAACGCCTTGCGGAAGCTGCCCGGCTGAGGGCGCGCGGCAATGAGGCGGCACAGCGCATCACCGCCCGCGCCGATCGCGAAGTGGTCGAGATCGTCGCCGAAGCCCAAAAAGAGTCGGAAATCCTGCGCGGCGAGGGCGAGGCCCAGCGCAGCGCCACCTTCGCGGGAGCCTATCAGCGCGATCCGGCTTTCTTCGACTTCTACCGGTCGATGAATGCCTATGGCACGGCGCTGGACAACACCGGAACGACGATGGTGCTGTCGCCAAACTCGGAGTTCTTCCGC
>NZ_RZPB01001169.1:0-1326 GCF_003998535.1 Mesorhizobium sp. M7A.F.Ca.AU.002.02.1.1
GTTACGGCGAAGCCGGGGCCGAATATGCAAGGCTGATCGGCGAGATCGGCGCGGCCTGATCAGGAGCGGCTGCCGCCGGCATCCGGCTTGCCCGATGTCGCTTTGCCGGGCGGTGCCGCACCGCCTTTTATGGGCCCATCCCTGCCGATCGGCCCATCCCTGCCGATCGGCCCATCCCTGCCGATCGGCTCATCCTTGCCGATCGGCAAGCCGGCATGCTCCAGGCTTGCAAGCTTGCACTTCGTCTGCTCGGCCGCCGCTCCGACAAGGCAATCAATGGTGAACATGGCACCGGCGTGATCGCTTGCCGCGACCGCCTGGCGGATTTTCGTCAATTGCGCCTGCGTGTAGTCCAGAAGCTCGACCAGGTCGGTATGATCCAAACCGCCCTCCATTACAGGATGTCGAGAGGCCGATCCGAGGTCGCTCTTGCCACCGAAATACGCCCATTTACGCGGCTTGCATAGCCGGACTGTCAGAATCGTACAGCCTACGCTCTACGGGATCGTTGCCTATTGGCCAAAGGTCCATCTTCGCGCCAGCGCCACGGCATGCAAGTGTATATAAGCTATCGCTTGAATACTGGTCCGTACGTCTGTCGGGGAGATGTCGTGCCAATTCGCGAGAATCTCGCCGCCAATCTCAGGCGGCTGGTCCAGCGCCATGCTTCCGTCAGCGCGGTGTGCCGTGAGCTTGGCATCAATCGCACCCAGTTCGAGCGCTATCTGCAAGGCAAGGCGGTGCCCAACAAAACCACCGCCAGGCTGATCTGCGATTATTTCAAGATCGACGAAAACGAGCTGTATCGCGAGCCGGCTATTCCCGCAGCCAACGGCGACGGCAATGCATCGCTGCGCGAGGCACTGTACGAAAACATGGTGCGGCCGCCGTCGCCCGCCATCGCCGGCGGCACTTATTTCACCTATTTTTCGGTCCCCGGCCGCCCCGACCTTCTGATGCGCTCGGTCACCTTCCTGCGACGTGAGGCCGAGCTGGTCACCTTCAGGCGGGTGACGCGGTGGGCCCCGGGCGATGGCCAGGGTGGCGCCAGAATGCCCGGCAACCACTACGGCGTAGCGATCTCGCGCCTGAACTGGATCTATTTCACAGGCATCAACCGCCGCCAGACAAGCGAGCCCTCGATCATGACCGTACAGTGGGCTCCCATCTCCGAACCGGTTCTGGTCGGCAGGGCGATCGTCCTCACAGGATCGGGGCCGGCCTTTGTGCCGGTCATCATGCGGCAGGACGTCACCAGGGTCAGCATGAAGCGGGCGTTGCAGATGGCCCATATCGTCAGCCTCGACGACCCCAGCGTCGATCGAC
>NZ_RZPB01000116.1:0-11734 GCF_003998535.1 Mesorhizobium sp. M7A.F.Ca.AU.002.02.1.1
CCGAGATCGCACCCAGCGCGACAGCCGTTCCCAACGCGATTTTCCATTTACGCATGATCAGTCTCCAATCTTATTCGGCCGCTTCCGCCAGGGGCGGTAAAGCGTGCTCAGCAGTTGGTTCATTGTCTTGAGAGGTGGGCTCGTCTTTGCCGCGGCGTTCACGCAGCTGTTCGATGACCGCGTAGAACACCGGCACGAACACCAGCGACAGGATGGTCGCCGCGACCATGCCGCCGAACACGGTGGTGCCGATCGACTGCCGGCTTGCCGCACCGGCGCCGGTCGCAAACATCAGCGGCAGCACGCCGAGGATGAAGGCGAAGGCCGTCATCAGGATCGGCCGCAGCCTGAGCCGTGCCGCCTCCATCGCCGCGTCGACGATGCTGAGGCCTTCCTCGCGCCGTCGCCTTGCGAATTCGACGATCAGGATCGCATTCTTGGCCGCCAGGCCGATCAGCATGACGAAGCCGATCTGCGAGTAGACGTCGATCTGCATGCCACGCAGCAACAACGCTGCGAAGGCGCCGAACAGGGCCAGTGGCACCGCCAACAGCACCATGAACGGCATCGCCCAGCTCTCATACTGCATCGCCAGGATCAGGAAGACGAAGACAATGGCGAGGCCGAAGACGACGGACGCGATCGATCCTGCCTTGAGCTCCTGGAAGGTGATGCCGGTCCATTCGAAACCGAAATCCCTTGGCAGCGCGGTTGCAGCGGCCCGTTCCATGGCGGCAACCGCCTGGCCGGAGGAAAAGCCCGGTGCGGCGCCGCCATTGATCGAGGCCGAGGCATTGTTGTTGTAGTGCGGCACGGTCTCCGGGCCGACGAAGGGCACGAGTTTGCCCAGCGTCGAGAGCGGCACCATGCCGCCGGAGGCATTGCGCACATAGAGCCGCGAAATGTCGGCGGCACCTGCACGTGCATCCTTGTCGGCCTGGATGGTCACCCGGAAGGTGCGGCCAAACAGGTTGAAGTCGTTGACGTAGAGCGAGCCGAGATAGATCTGCAGCGTGTTGAAGACATCGGGCAGGTTGAGGCCGAGCAGTTTGGCCTTGCTGCGGTCGAGGTCGTAGTTGAACTGTGGCGTCGAGGTCGAGAACGGCGAGAACAGCTGCTGCGGGTTGATTTCCGGCTGCTTGCGCGCCTCGGCGATCACGGCTTGCGTCGCATCGTTGAGGGCTGAACTGCCGCGGCCGGTCAGATCCTCGACGACGAATTCGAAGCCGCCCGTCGTGCCGATACCGGGGATCGACGGCGGATCGAAGCTCAGCGCGAAGGCTTCCGGGATCTGCATCAGCTTGCCGCGCACATCGGCGACGAGCTTCGATGCGCTCTGGTCGGGGCCCCGCTCCTCCCATGGCTTCAGGATGGCGAATTCGACCGCCGAATTCGATTGCGCGGCACTGGTCAGGAAGTTCAGGCCGCTGATCGAGCCGACGATGTCGACGCCGGGCGTCGCCTGCAGGATGTCGCGTGCCTTCTGCGCCACCGCGTCGGTGCGTTCCAGCGATGCGCCGTCGGGCAACTGGATGACGACGAAGAAATAGCCCTGGTCCTCGACCGGAAGGAAGGTCGAGGGCAGGCGCTGCCAGACGAAGTAGGTGGCGACCAGCCCCGCCGCGAACAGGCCGAGCATGATCCAGCGCAAACGGATGAGGATGCGCACACCATTGGCATAGGCGTGCGACAGCCTGTCGAAGCCGGTGTTGAACCAGCGGAACGGGGCGAACTGCGTTTCGCCGCGATGCCGCAGGAAGGC
The DNA here is from genome assembly GCF_003998535.1 of Mesorhizobium sp. M7A.F.Ca.AU.002.02.1.1. NCBI lineage: Bacteria > Pseudomonadati > Pseudomonadota > Alphaproteobacteria > Hyphomicrobiales > Phyllobacteriaceae > Mesorhizobium > Mesorhizobium sp. M7A.F.Ca.AU.002.02.1.1. The sequence goes on from NZ_RZPB01000116.1 coordinate 1,763, forward strand.
GGCACTGAGCGCGGGGCTCAGCGTCAGCGAGTTGAAGGCGGAGATGCCGACGGAGATCGCCACCGTCAGTGCGAACTGGTTGTAGAGCTTGCCGGAGACGCCGGGAATGAAGGCGACCGGCACGAACACCGCCATCAGCACCGCGGTGGTGGCGATGATCGGGCCGGTGACCTCGGTCATTGCGGCCTTGGTCGCCGCAAGCGGTTTGAGCCCGGCCTCCAGCTGTCGTTCGACATTCTCGACCACGACGATGGCGTCGTCGACGACGAGGCCGATCGCCAGCACCATGCCGAGCAGGGAGAGCATGTTGAGCGAGAAGCCGAGCATCTCCATGACGACCAGCGTCGCCACCAGCGACACCGGAATGGCGATGGTCGGGATGATCGTCGTGCGCCAGCTTTGCAGGAAGAGGAACACCACGGCGACGACCAGCACCAGCGCTTCGCCGAGCGTGATCAGCACGTCATGCATCGACGCCGAGACGAAACGGGTGGTGTCGTAGTGCATCGCATAGGACACGCCCTTCGGGAAACGGCCCGACAGCTCCTGCATCTTGTCCTTGACGCGCTGCTGCAGATCGAGCGCGTTGGAGCCGGGCATCTGGTAAACGGCAAGCACCACGGTCGGGTCTTTACCGAAGAAGGCAGACGACGAATATTGCAGCGCGCCGAGTTCGATGCGGGCGACGTCGCGCAGCCTGACCAGCGAGCCGGTATCGGTGTTGGCGCGCACGACGATGTCGCCGAATTCCTTGGGATCGCTCAAGCGGCCGACGGCGTTGACCTGCATCTCGAAGGCGGTGCCGGCGGGTGCCGGCGACTGGCCGATCTTGCCGGCCGCCACCTGGACGTTCTGTTCGGCGATGGCGTTTTGCACATCGACGGCGGTGATGCCGAGATTGGCGAGCTTGTCGGGATCGAGCCAGACGCGCATCGAATAGCGCCGCTCGCCGAAGATCTGCACGTCGCCGACGCCGGGCAGCCGCTTCAGCGGGTCGACCACCTGCAGATAGGCAAGGTTGCTCAGCGCCACCGGATCGACCGAACTGTCGGGCGAAGTCAGGTTGACGATCAGGACGAAGTTCGGATTCTGCTTCTTGATCGTCACGCCGCCCTGGTTGACGATCGCCGGCAGCGACGAGGCGGCCTGCGAGACGCGGTTCTGCACGTCGACGGCGGCGGTGCTCAGCGAATAGCCGACATCGAAGGTGATGGTGATGGTCGAGGAGCCGTCATTGGAACTCGTCGACGACATGTAGGTCATGCCCTGCACGCCGTTGATCTGCTGCTCCAGCGGCGTCGTCACCGTGTCGGCCACCACTTGTGCGCTGGCGCCCGGATAATGGGCGCTGACCACGACCTGCGGCGGCGTGATGTCGGGAAACTGCGAGACGGGCAGCAGGAAATAACAAATCGACCCGGCGAGCACCATGATGATGGCGATCGCCGAGGCGAAGATCGGACGGTGAATGAAAAAGTTTACCACGACACGCACGCCTCTCCGGCTGCTGTTGCCCGCCCGAAGGCGCTGGCAACCCTGGACAGCCTTTGGCCGCGCTTGTCACCGAGGCCGTCCCGCGAACGCAGCAACGGCACCTCGCCACGCTGCGTATCGGCGAGCGAGCGCAACATCGTCTCGAAGGCGCGCGGGTCGACGCCATCGGCTTTCATGACCAGCCGGATCATCGGATCCCGGACGGCTTCATCTATGGTAAGATCGCGGCGCTGTGGCATGGCCGGCTCCTTGTCTGTCGATTCGCAGCCCGTGCTCGCGAACCGTTTTCATCTCTTCACCGGCCGAGGCCGCATGATTGGCAGTTTCTCGCCCCTCTCGTCTGGCAGGGCCGTTCACGGCCTTGTTATTGACGGTGGACGATATAGGTGTTACCAGTAAGTAACATTCTGGAAGTTACAGACCGGTAACACCCTAGTCAAGAGGTGGCCGAGGGTTTTTTGGAAACGAAAGGAGATCATGATGGCAGACGGCATCGTGGAGCGCTCTCGTCCCCGGGATCGGATCCTGGAGACGGCACGCGACATGTTCCACAAGCATGGCATCAAGGGCGTCGGCGTCGACGCCATCACCGAAGCTGCCGGCACGAACAAGATGACGCTCTATCGTCACTTCGAATCCAAGGACGAACTGATCGTCGAATGCCTGCGCGCCAATGCGGCCAAGGCCGGCGCTATGTGGGAAGCATTCGAGGCCGAATTCCCTGGTGACAAGCTTGCCCAACTGCATGCCTGGGTTCGCAAGGCGGCTGCCATGCTCAATGCGGACGGCCGCGGCTGCGACATGGCCAACGCCGCCGCTGAGCTGACCGAGCCGGACCATCCGGCCAGGCTGGTGATCAAGGAGCTCAAGGAAGCCCAGCGCGCGCGCCTTGTGACGCTATGTCGGGATGCCGGCATTGGTCAGGCCGAACTGCTCGCCGATACGCTGTCGCTGTTGTTCGAGGGCGCGCGTGTCAGCGTGCAGACCGTGGGTACCGAAGGTCCGAGCACCCAGTTCGTGCGCATGGCCGAAGGGCTGATCGTTTCGTTCCGGGGCGCTGCCGCCGGTTGAGATTCGCCACGATTGTTGGCGGGTTACGGCTCTATGACGGAGGGCCGCGTACGCCGTTGACCCAGGCGGTATGGAAACTCCGGCGGCCAAACGAAAAAAGCCCGCTGCCGGGAGGAGGTGGCAGCGGGCTCGATTTTCGAATGTGGCGCGGGAGGAGGTGCACCCCATTCAGCGTCGGCATCGCATCTGGGAGGAGTAGATGGCCGACAACCAGAACCTACGAGTTGCCCAACGATTCGGCAACAAAGAAACTTGCATAGCTGCTGTGCAGATTTGCCGTGCCAATTATCATACAAATCCGGCAACAGGCATTTTTGCAGGCCGCCTGCTTCACTGCACCGGCACGTTTTCCCTGAAGATCAAGCGCGGTTCGATGAACTTGCGCGTCAGATAGGGTGCGGAGGAGGCAATCGAGCCGAGCAGGCGAATGACCGACTGCTCGGCGATCAGCCGCGCATTCTGGTCGATGACGACATCGGCGAGATCGTCGACGAGATGACCGCGCGTGTCCTTGGTCAGGTCGTGGCAGATGAACACCGGCTTGCGGTTCGGCCTGGCCTCGCGGATCGCCTTTGCAACGCCCGAATGTCCAGCTCCGACGCAATAGATGCCGAGCAACTCTGGCTCGTCGTGCAGTGCCTTCATGGTCTCGGTGTAGCTGGCATCGGGCTCGTCGTTGATCTCGACGGCGCTGCTGACGGTCAGATTGGGAAACTCCTCATTGAGCACCGAGCGGAAACCCATCTCGCGTTCCTCGTGGCCGCGATAGGAACGTGAGCCGACGACCATCGCCAGATGGCCGGTGCGGCCGCCAAGGAAGCGTCCCATCAGCAGCGCCGCCGTTCGTCCCGCCACCCGGTTGTCGATGCCGACATAGGCCGCGCGCGGTGCCGTCGGAACATCGGACACCAGCGTCACCACACGCATGCCGGCTTCGACGATGTCGCGCAGGATGTTGCGCGTACGCGGATGATCGACAGCGATCACGCCAACGCCATTGGCCCTGAGCGACAGGTTTTCGACAGCGCTCTGCAGCGCGTTCGGCGAGATACCGGCGAGATTGTGGATCCGGCACGAGGCGACAAGCGGCAGACGCGCGGCGTAGTCCTCGATATGCCCGGCGAGATCGCGCATGAAGGCATTGCTGCCGATCGGCAGCAGGAATTCGAGGTGGGCGGGCCGCGAGGGCAGCGTCACCTGATCGGCGACCGGCAGGTAGCCGAGTTGCTTGGCCGCCTCCATGACGCGCTGGCGGTTGGCCGCACTCGCACCCGGCCGGTTGTTCAGCACCCTGTCGACCGTTGCGGTCGACAGCCCGCAATTGCGGGCGATATCCGAGACGGTGGCTTTCATGCCGCTACCCACAGCCCGCATTGCGGGCAATATCCGAGACGGTGGCTTTCATGCCGCTACCTATGCGCCCTGCGATGCCGCGCCAGACAAGCGATGCGATCTGAGGCAGCGGTGATTGCCGCCATCACCCGACAGTCAGTGCGACGGCTTGCCATCGGTGATGGCATCGCGGATTTCCTTGTCCGACATGCCGGTGATGATCCGCTCTACCTCCGCCACGCTGGTCGTCTTCGGGTCGATGTCGTCGGCGACCACCTTGCCCCGGCGCATGACGACGATGCGGTCGACCACCTGGAAGACATGGTGGATGTTGTGGGCGATGAAAATGCAGGAGTGACCGGAATCGCGGGCGCTGCGCACGAAACTCAGCACGCCCTGTGTTTCGGCGACGCCGAGATTGTTGGTCGGCTCGTCGAGGATGATCAGGTCGCTGTCGAAATGCATGGCGCGCGCGATCGCCACCGCCTGACGCTCGCCGCCGGAAAGCGAACCGATCGGCGTCGTCGGCGGGATGTTCTTCGTGATGCCGACCTGCTTGAGCAAATCGCGGGCAACCGTGTTCATCGCCTCCTGGTCCATCCGGTTGAGGAAGCGCGGCGGCTTGATCGGCTCGCGCCCGAGGAACAGATTGCGGGCGATCGACAGTTGCGTGACCAGTGCGGAGTCCTGGTAGATCGTCTCGATGCCATGGGCGATGGCGTCGCTGGTGCTGCGCAGGCTCACCTTCTTGCCACGGATGAAGATATCGCCGCTGGTCAGCGGAACGGCACCCGAAAGCACCTTGATCAGCGTCGACTTGCCGGCGCCATTGTCGCCAAGCAAGCCGACGATCTCCCGTTCATTGACATGGAAATTGGCATCCTCCAGCGCCTGCACGCGGCCGTAGGACTTGCGGATGTTCGTCATGCGGATCAGTGGCTCGGCCATGGTTCAAGTCCCCGCCTGATGCCGGCGTTCCAGCCATGAATGCAGTGCCATCATGCCGAGGATGATGGCACCGATGAAGATGTTATAGGCAAGACCAGGCACGCCGATCAGCACGATGCCGTTGCGCATCACACGCAGGATCAGGATGCCGAGCACGGTGCCGATGATCGTGCCGCGCCCGCCGGTAAGTGCGGTACCGCCGATCACCACCATGGCGATGACTTCCAACTCATAGCCGGTACCGCTGTTGGGGTTGGCGGCGGACGTGCGCAACGAAGAGATGACGCCGGCAAGCGAGGCCATGACCGACGACAGCACGAACAGGCCGATCTTGACCCCGCTGACATTGACGCCGCGCGCCCGCGCCGCGCTCGGGTTGCCGCCGGCCGCCTGGATCCAGTTGCCGGTGCGGCTTTGCGTCAGTACGTAGCCGAGCGCGATCGCCGCGGCGATGAACCAGAACAGTGACATGTAGATGCGGAACGGGCCGATGAAGAAGTCGCCGACCAGCGCTTCCGCCAGCCAACTGCCCTCCGCACTCCAGGTGCGCTGGGGAAAACCGTCGGTGACGAAAAGGGCGGTGCCGCGCACCACCAGCAGCATGCCGAGCGTCACCAGGAAGGATGGGATCTTGAGCTGCGTCACGAACCAGCCATTGACCAGCCCGATGAAGGCGGCGACCAGCAGCGCGGCGACAAAGCCGGCTTCGAGCGAGGTCAGGCCGCTGTTGAACAGGGTCCACATCAAGACCGGCGAGAAGCCGAACAGGGAGCCGACCGAGAGGTCGAACTCGCCGGACGTCATCAACAGCGTCATCGCCAGCGCGATCAGGCCGAGCTCGACCGTGAAAGCCAGCGTGTTGGAGATGTTCTGCGGCGACAGGAAGTCGTGGTTGAAACTCCAGAAAACGGCGATCTCGACGACGAGCAGCACGAAAGGGCCGAATTCCGGCCGTGCGATCAGGCGTGGGACGAGCGAATGATTTTCCACAGGCAATCCGCGACATGAGTGGAAGGCTGAGCGTTGCACATCGCGTGCGAAGGGCTCGGCGAAATGGAGAGCCAGTCGCGACCGTTGGGCGGCCGCGACTGTTGAGATTGGATGTTACTTGCCGGACAGGATGTCGTCGTAGATCTGCGCGGTGTCTTTTTCATAGAGCGCGCCGGTGATGACGTTGAAGCCCGGAGGAATGCCGCCGGCGGCCATATTGGCCAGCGAAAGCGCGACATAGCTGGTCGCCTGCGGGTCCTGCCACTGGCCGGCATTGACATAGCCGTTCAGCACTTCCTGGGTGGTGTCGAGCGAATTGCCCCAGCCGACGACCGGGATTTCGCCCGGCTTGATGCCGACCTGGTCGAACACCCGCTTGATCGAGCCGGTGACGAGGTCGCCTAGGCCGATGATCGCCTTGACCTTGGCCTTGTTCGCCGTGAGGTAGTCGACCATGCGGTTGATCACTTCAGCCTGATCAAGCGTCGCTTCCGTGATTTCATACGTGATGCCGAGCGGCTCGAAGACGCTCTTGATGCCTTCCTCTTCCTGCACGCCATAGGTGGCGCCGGGGATTTCGACCGGCATCCAGACGAAGTCGCCCTTCTTCACCAGGCCCTTGTCGACCAGATACTGTGCCCAATGCTTGCCGAAGGTGACATTGTCGCCGCCGACATAGGCGTTGAAATCGGCTTTCGGATCAGGCGTGTTGAAATTGATGATCGGCACTTTCGCCGCACGCGCTTCCTTGACGATCTCGATCAGGCTGCCCGGATCGGGGCTCGTGGTGACGATGCCATCGGCCTTGGCGGAGAGGGCGGCGCGAACCGCTTCCTGCTGCGAGGCGACATCGCCGTTGTGGAACGAGGTGTTGACCGTGTTGCCGGTGTCCTTGGCCCACTGCTTGGCGCCGGCCAGGAAGTAGGTCCAGACCGGATCGGCCGGACCGCCATGCGAAATCCAGTAGAACGTCTTGGCCTGTGCCGCTGCTGGTACCACCATCAGCGCCACCAACAGGCCGTATAGAACGCGTCTTAGCCGTGTCAGCATTTGATTTCCTCCCGTTTGTAGATCGTCAGTTCAAAATCCGTCCCTTGTTTTGCGTCTTTTGCCAGCGCCGATCGGATGCGTCAGAGCATCCCCTTTTTCGACGGATGGCAAGCCTCCATCTGCCAGGCCTCCATCTGCAGGTGTAGTGGGCGCCTGACGGGGCGTCATCAGCCGTCCCATCAGATTGCATCAGTTGAGGTGATTTTCCGACTGTCGGATAATTGGTGTCGAGGCTAGCCGAGCAGATAGTCCTCGTCATGGTCGGCGCGCAGGTTGCTCCACAGCCGATCGGCCGCCAGGCGAGCAAGGCGATTTGTTCCGTTAGGTATCCGACAAATGCAGATGCTCGGGCACTCGCAGCATTTCGGCATTGGTGAGTCTTCCGCTGGTGAACTCTAGTCGGAGCCCCTCGCAGTATCCGATGGCTTCTCCCTCGATAGGACGTTTGCTGGCCATCAGGAACGCGACAACGCCGAGATCGATGATCCCACCGTGCGTCACCAATAAGCCCGTCGCTTCGTTGGGAACTCGGGCAGCTATGCTCGTCCACAGTCGCACTTGGGTGTTAGCAAATGCAATGCAGTCTACGTCCGATCGGAGTACACGTTCTACCTCCGCCAACGGGCTCGGCCACGAGATCGTTTCGAGTATATTTTTGGGAAGAATTCCAAGTTCGGCAATCAACTCATTTACTTCGAAACCCATCGCAATTGCGGTTTCGATTGCCCGTGGAATTTCGCTTGTGACAACAAGTTCATAAGAGTCAGCCCCTTGGGCTACAAACCGCGCTAGTTCGATTCCTTCTCGAGAAAGGTGCGCGCCAGGCTTGCGCCTCATGGTGTGCCGGCGAACATCAAGTATCGTCATTGGATTCCAGTCCGACGAGGTCACGAGTAATAAGGCGCCAACATTGCGTTGATGGTGGCCCTGGGCCAAGGCTTGGCTAAATAAGATCGGCCTTCGCCAGCTCCCGCATCAGATGGCTGGCGCCGTAGGTCCAGTGCGGGCAGTCTGGCGACAGCTGCACGCGGTTGACCAGCGCGCCGAATTTTTCCGACGAGATGGTGACGATGTCGCCGACCTTGTGGGTAAAACCCTTGCCCTTCTCGCCGCGATCCTTGGACGGAACGAACATGGTGCCGAGATAGAGCGCCAGCCCGTCCGGATACTGGTGGTGCGGCCCCATGGCCGCGGCGACCAGTTCCTCCGGCGAGCGGCTGATCTCGGCCATCGAGCTTGCGCCCTCCAGCGAGAACCCGTCCTCGCCCTCGACTTTCAGGCGCACGACGGCACGCTTGACGTCATCGATGGAGAATTTCTCGTCGAACAGGCGGATGAAGGGGCCAAGTGAGGCCGAGGCATTGTTATCCTTGGCCTTGCCGAGCAGCAGCGCCGAACGCCCTTCGACGTCGCGCAGATTGACGTCGTTGCCGATAGTGGCGCCGACGATCCTGCCGCTGGAGGCGGCGATCATGGCGATCTCGGGTTCCGGATTGTTCCAGGTCGACACCGGGTGCAGCCCGACATCGGCGCCGAAGCCCACCGAGGCCATCGGCTGGCACTTGGTGAAGATCTCGGCATCGGGGCCGATGCCCACTTCCAGATATTGCGACCAGGCGCCGCGCGAAATCAGCTTGGCCTTGATCTCCATCGCTTCGGGCGAACCGGGCTTCAGCTTCGACAGGTCGTGGCCGATCAGTCCGGCAATGTCGGCGCGGATGGCATCGGCTTTTTCAGCCGAACCACGCGCCTGTTCCTCGATCACCCGTTCCAGCAGGCTGACGACGAAGGTGACGCCCGATGCCTTGACCGCCTGCAGGTCGACCGGGGAGAGCAGGTAGGGTTTTGCTGGATCGCGCCCGGTTTCAAAACTGTTGGCGGCGATGTCATCGAGCGAACCGATCGGTCTGCCTTCGGCCGAGCGGACATGCCCAGCCGGGTCGGCCATCTCGCAAAGGTCGCGCATGGTCGGTGCCGTACGCGAGGTGATGTCGAAGACCGTGCCATCGCGAACCGTGACGACCAGCGGGTATGCAGCACCGCTGCTTCTGGCGCGTCCGACAAAAAGGCCCTCGCTGGGCAGGTGGGTCGGGTTCGTCATGGCGCTCTGTCCTCTTAGTGATCGGCAATGTGGTGAAGTGATCGACAATGTGGGCTAGCCGGATCGGCGTGGCACTTTCACCGGATTCCCGTCAAAGGTCTATCCCGTCGCAGGCGATCGGAACTCTGGGTCTCCGGTCGTCTCGGCGGCAGTCCACAGGCGAAAGCCATGGTGCTCTTTCAAAATTGTGAAATTCTGACTAGGATTTTCACCAATCGCAGCGCATTCAGGTGACCCTTGGCGACAGCATTCTCCGATCCCATCTGGCGCAGGCCGCAGGCAGCTTCCACGTTTCAATCGCTTCCCAATGGCGAACGGGTCGATCTCGCCATCATTGGCGGTGGCATCATGGGCTTGTCGACTGCCTTGCATGCCGCCCGGCTTGGCCTGTCGGTGCAGGTGCTGGACGCCGGCGAGATCGGCCAGGGCGCATCAGGCTTGAATGGCGGCCAGGTCATTCCCGGCCTGAAATACGATCCGGAATGGTTGCTGGAGCATTTTGGCCCGGAGCGCGGCGAGGCGCTTGTCAATTTCGCGGCGTCGACCGCCAACGCGGTGTTCGAGCTGATCCGCGACGAGAATCTGGCGGTGCCGTTCGTTCGAAATGGCTGGATCCAGGCGGCGCACACCGAGGCCGCGCTGAAGGCGGCGACGAACCGCGACCGGCAATGGCACGCGCGCGGTGCCGACGTCCGGTTGCTGAACGCAGCGGAGACCGCAGCCAGGACTGGCGCACAGGGTTATCTCGGCGGCTGGCTCGACCGCCGCGCCGGTGTGATCGATCCGCTCGCCTACACGTCTGAACTTGCCCGGGTCGGGACCGCGACTGGCGTGAGGATAGCAGAGCGCCAAAGGGTCGTGCGGCTCGCCAATGCCGCCGGTGTTTGGCGTATTTTGATCGAAAATGGCCTGGAATTGCAGGCAAAGGCGGTCGTGCTGGCGACAAACGCCTATACGGACGGTCTGATCCCCGGTCTCGCCCAGAC
>NZ_RZPB01001170.1:0-1323 GCF_003998535.1 Mesorhizobium sp. M7A.F.Ca.AU.002.02.1.1
CATATATTTAATGTGCGCAGCCCCCGGAGAATTGTCATAAAGACGCGATATCGAGACGGCTTCTTTGCCTTACAATAGCCTCGCTGCGTCTGCTTCATTTCGGGAAACCGGTAGACGGAAGGATTGTTTTACCAACCGGAGTGCTGATGGCCGCCTGGAAACAGATACTTTTTGCACTCGTGGTGCTGGTGGTGGCGGCAGCCGCCTGGCTGCGCTTTTATCCCGGCGCACCGGACGTGCTGGCACGTTGGGGCATCGACTGGGCTTACGCGGCAACGCCCCCGGCTGAAACCGGTGCCGCCAACGCGAGGCAGGCAAACGGCCGCAACGGCAACCAGCGGGTGAACGTGGTCGCCTTGGCGGCCACTTCGGCTGTTATCAACGACCGCCTGCAGGCGATCGGCACCGGCCGTGCCAACGCCTCGGTGACCGTCAATCCTTACAGCTCCGGCCGCCTCGCCGAACTGCTGGTCGAATCCGGCAGCCATGTCGAGAAGGGACAGATCCTCGCCACCCTCGATTCCGAGACCGAAGTGATCTCTCAGGACCGTGCCAAGCTCGCCTTGCAGGACGCTCAGTCCAAGCTCGACCGCGTTAAGTCGCTGCGTGCCTCCAATGCCGCGACCCCGGTAGCCGTGGCTGATGCCGAGGTGGTGCTGGCGGGCGCCAAGCTGGCGCTTCAGGACGCGGAACTTGCACTGCAGCGCCGGTCGATCCTGGCGCCGATCGCCGGCACCGTCGGCATCCTGCCGATCTCGGCCGGCAATTACGTCACCAACCAGTCGGCCATCGCCACGCTCGACGACCGGTCCTCGATCCTGGTCGATTTCCTGGTACCCGAGCGCTTCGCCGCCGCCGTCAAGGTCGGTGCGCAATTGACGGCGACGCCGATCGCCAATCCCAGCAACGCCTATAGCGGCACCGTTTCGGCCATCGACAACCACATCGATGAAAAGAGTCGCACGCTGCTGGTCAAGGCCAAGATCGCCAACCCGGCCGATTCGCTGCGCGCCGGCATGTCGTTCGGCATCACCATGAAATTTCCGGGGCAAACCTATCCGGCCGTCAGCCCGCTGGCGATCCTGTGGGGGTCGGACGGCGCCTATGTCTGGCAGATCGAGGATGGCAAGGCCAGGCGGGTCCCGGTGCGCATCATCCAGCGCAACACCGAGACCGTGCTGATCGACGCCGAGATCGACAATGGCGACATGGTGGTCACAGAAGGCACCCAGAGCGTCAGCGAGGGCGGCGCGGTTCGCCTTGCCGGCGAAGAGCAGCGCGCCGCGGACGCCGCCGCAGGCTCATGACCGGAACCATCAACAC
>NZ_RZPB01001171.1:0-1319 GCF_003998535.1 Mesorhizobium sp. M7A.F.Ca.AU.002.02.1.1
GCGACCAGGCAGGAATCCGTCCGGCTCGGCCTGCTTGCCCTTAGAGACCACGCGCCGGGGCAGGTTCTGATCCACGATGCCGTGCGTCCGTTTGTCGATGCGGACCTGATAGATCGCACCATCGCCGCCATCGGCGAGCGCGAGGGCGCATTGCCCGCTTTGCCCGTCGCCGACACGCTGAAGCGCGAGTCGGCCTCCGGCGTGGTTGGCGAAACCGTTTCGCGCAGCGGTCTTCACGCGGCGCAAACGCCGCAGGGCTTTCCGTTCTGGCCCATCCTTGCCGCGCACGAGAAAGCCCATCATCTGGGAAAAATGGATTTTACCGACGATGCCGCGATCGCCGAATGGGCGCATATTCCGGTCAAGATCGTTCCGGGCTCGCCGGACAATGTCAAACTCACCTGGGCACGGGATATTGCCATGGCGGACCAGCGGCTTTCCGGCGAACGTGTGCGCTTTCCCGACATCCGGACCGGCAATGGCTACGACGTCCATGCTTTCGAGCCCGGCGACCATGTTACACTGTGTGGAGTCGCCATTGCACACGACAAGAAACTGTCCGGCCATTCCGACGCCGATGTCGGTCTGCATGCTCTGACCGATGCGTTGCTGGCGACCTGCGGCGCCGGCGACATCGGTACGCATTTTCCGCCGTCCGACCCGCAGTGGAAAGGCGCTGCATCGCGGATCTTCGTCGAGCATGCGGCAGGGCTGGTGCGCGAGCGCGGCGGCCGCATCGCCAATGCCGATATCACGTTGATCTGCGAAGCGCCGCGCGTCGGCCCGCACCGCGAGGCGATGACGGCAGCCCTGTCGCAGATGCTGGCAATTTCCGCGGATCGCATCTCGATCAAGGCGACAACCAACGAGAAGCTCGGCTTCGTCGGGCGCGAGGAAGGCATTGCGGCGATCGCCACTGCCAGCGTGGTGTTTCCCGGCGAGGTGCCGGAATGACCAACAGCGACCTGGCAAATGCCTTGCTGCAAGCCTGCCAGAAACGCGGCATCATGCTGGCAACGGCGGAAAGCTGCACCGGCGGCATGATCATCGCGGCACTCACCGACATCGCGGGCTCGTCCGCCGTGGTCGATCGCGGCTTCATCGCCTATTCCAACGAAGCCAAGATGGACATGCTCGGCGTTTCCGCCGCCACGCTCGATGCGCATGGGGCGGTTTCGCGCGAGACTGCGATCGAAATGGCGACAGGCGCGCTTACCCGTTCGCGCGCCGGGCTGACCCTGGCGGTTACCGGGATCGCCGGGCCTGGCGGCGGTTCGGCGGAAAAACCGGTCGGCCTGGTCTGGGGCGGGGTTGCGCTG
>NZ_RZPB01001172.1:0-1317 GCF_003998535.1 Mesorhizobium sp. M7A.F.Ca.AU.002.02.1.1
GAGCGACGACTACCGCAAGAAGACGATCGGCAATGCGCCGATCAAGATGGCGATCGAAGCCGGCATCCGCCAGGGATGGGATCATCTGATCGGCTCAGACGGCATCTTCGTCGGCATGACCCGCTTCGGCGCGTCGGGCACGATCGAGCAACTCTATCCGCATTTCGGCATTACCGCCGAGGCCGCGGCCAAGGCGGCGGAAGCCCGCCTGCACGCCAAGTAAGATTCTGGGCCAGTTCGGCGAAACCGCGAAAACGGCTTCGCCGGGCTGGCTCAACTTAATCGATTTAAATCCACGCCAGTGCGGCTGGATTCTTTCTGCTTCCGCCGCTATGAAACTGCAGACCCCTCGTCCGCCCTCCAACTCCCAGGGAGAGAATTATGACCGTCAGAGTTGCCATCAACGGATTTGGCCGCATCGGCCGCAACATCCTGCGCGCTATCCATGAATCCGGCCGCAAGGACATCGACGTCGTCGCCGTCAACGACCTCGGCCCAGTCGAGACCAATGCGCACCTCTTGCGCTATGACAGCGTGCACGGCCGCTTCCCGCATGAAGTCTCGGTATCCGGCGACCAGATCACCGTCGGCAAGGAGACGTTCAAGGTCACCGCGATCAAGGATCCGACGCAGTTGCCGTGGAAGGAACTCGGCATCGACATCGCGCTCGAATGCACCGGCATCTTCACCGCCCGCGACAAGGCAGCGGCACACCTGACCGCCGGCGCCAAGCGCGTCATCGTTTCGGCCCCTGCCGAAGGCGCCGACCTCACCGTGGTCTACGGCATCAACCACGACCAGTTGACCAAGGATCATATCGTCATCTCGAATGCCTCGTGCACCACCAACTGCCTGGCGCCGCTGGCAGCCGTGCTGCACGAAACGGTCGGCATCGAAAAAGGCATGATGACGACGATCCACTCCTACACCGGCGACCAGCCGACGCTGGACACCATGCACAAGGATCTCTACCGCGCCCGCGCCGCGGCGCTGTCGCAGATCCCGACCTCGACCGGTGCCGCCAAGGCGATCGGCTTGGTGCTGCCCGACCTCAAGGGCAAGCTCGACGGCATCTCGATCCGCGTGCCGACCCCGAACGTCTCGGTCGTCGATTTCAAGTTCATCGCCAAGCGGTCGACCACGGTGCAGGAGATCAACGAAGCGGTGATCGCCGCCTCCAACGGCAAGCTCAAGGGCATTCTCGGCGTCACCCATCACCCGAACGTGTCGATCGACTTCAACCACGATCCGCGCTCCTCGATCATGGCGCTCGACCAGACCAAGGTGATGGACGGCAATTTCGTATCGGTGCTCTCC
>NZ_RZPB01001173.1:0-1310 GCF_003998535.1 Mesorhizobium sp. M7A.F.Ca.AU.002.02.1.1
GAGCAGCAGCCGGCACGCCAGCCGGAGCCTTGGCGGCAGGCGCCGTCTGGGCGCCGCCACCGGCAATGGCCGCGTCGACATCGGCCCTCACCACCCGGCCATACGGGCCGGTGCCAGATACGGTCGAGAGGTTCAGGCCGGCCTCACGGGCCAGGCGCCGGGCAAGCGGTGTTGCACGGCCGGCCGATGGCGATTGGCCGATCTCCGCCCTTGTGGGGGAGATGCCAAGTGGCGGCAAAGAGGGTAGGGCAGAGGGGTGCGTGACAGAATGAGACGTTGGCGCGACAGCGCCCCCCTCTGTCGACTTCGTCGACATCTCCCCCGCGGGGGGGGAGATTGGCGCCTTGTCCTGCTTGGCCGCAGCAGCATCAGCCCCATAGGCCTCACCGTCGGCATAGATCCACGCCACGGCAGCGCCGACCGCAATATCGACACCCTCTTTGCCGGTGACATCGCGCAGGACGCCGCTGGCCGGCGCATCGATTTCCATCGCCGCCTTGTCGGTCTCGATCTCGAACAGCACATCGCCCTTCTTGACGTGCGCGCCCTCCTCGGCAAACCAGCGCGAGATCTGTCCGGTCGCCATGTCCATGTCGACCTTGGGAAGAATGACTTCGGTCGGCATGGTCTAGCGGACCCCTTTCACGAGGTCGCGCGCGGCGGTGATGATGTCCGGAATTTGCGGCACCGTCGCCTTCTCGAGTTCCGGATTGTAGGGGATCGGCGTTTCGGCGCCGCCCAGCCGCACGATCGGCGCGTCGAGATAGTCGAACGCTTCGCTCTCGGCGATCATGGCGCTGACCTCGGCGCCGATGCCCAGCGTCTTGACCGCTTCGTAGACGCATAGCAGCCGCGACGTCTTCTTGACGCTGTCGATGACGGTCTGCTTGTCCATCGGCCGGATGGTCCGGAGATCGACGACTTCGACGTCGATGCCTTCGCTCTCCAGCACGGCTGCCGCGTCGAGCGCCTTCTGCACCATGATCGAGGTGGCGACGATGGTGAGATCCCGGCCTTCGCGGCGGATATCGGCCTTGCCGATCGGCACGGTGTAATAGCCTTCGGGCACCGGTCCCTTCATCTTGTAGAGCAGCTTGTGCTCGAAGATCATGACCGGATCGGGATCGGCGACCGCCGCCAAAAGCATGCCCTTGGCATCATAGGGGGTCGCCGGCTGGATGACTTTCAGACCCGGCACATGGCCGAGCCAGGCTTCGAGGCTCTGGCTGTGCTGAGCCGCCGCACCGGTGCCGGAACCGGCGGGAAAGCGCATCACCACGGGAACAGAAACCTCGCCGCCCAGCATGAAG
>NZ_RZPB01001174.1:0-1298 GCF_003998535.1 Mesorhizobium sp. M7A.F.Ca.AU.002.02.1.1
GGATAGTCAATCTTGGCGACCCTGGAAATCAGTTCGCCGCGCTCCGGATCCCAGGCCAGCGGCCCCTTGGTCAGTGGGCAGGCCAGCAACTCCAGCAGCTTGGGGTCGACCTTCTTCCCGTCACGTCCGTCCGCCATCGCGCCCTCTTACTGCAAACTCGACCCAAAATCCTCATTCTCGCGCGCCAGCGCCATTTCGGTGATGGCGATCAGCGTCTCGGCCCGGGTCTTCAAATCCGCCGCTTCGAGCAGCGCCTGTTTCTCGGCTGGCCCATAGGGCGCCATCATCGACAACGCATTGACCAGCATGGCATTTTCGGCCCGGCTGACGCTTTCCCAGTCGGCCTCGAGGTCGTTGGCCTGCAGATAGGCGCGAAATGCCTTGAGCAGCGATGGCCGGTCGATCTCGTTGCCCGCCTGGTCCTCATCGAGATCGGCAAGGAAAGGCGAGGGCTTGCACTGGCGAAACGGCGTCTTGACCGTCAATTCGTGGGCGATGCGGAACCGGCACACGCCCTGCAGCGAAATCAGGTAACGGCCGTCGCCGCTCTCGGAAAAGGCGATGATGCGCCCGGCGCAACCGACATTGCAGAGTTCCGGCTCGCCGTCGTCGCGCAAGGCCCCGTCGAGACTGGGCTGGATGACGCCGATGAGCCGCGAGCCGGCGATCGCCTCGTCCACCATCTGCAGATAGCGCGGCTCGAAGATGTTGAGCGGCATGCGGCCTCCCGGCAGCAAAAGCGCCCCCTCGAGCGGAAAGATAGGGATCGTCGACGGCAAATCCTTGGCGAGCCGGTAATGCGCGTTTCCCGCTTGCACCTCATTCCTCCGATCGCGCCATCAAGAAGCGCGTGAGTTCTTGGCCCTAATCTGGCGCAATCATCGCCGACGCCAAGCCCGTGCGGCAAAACAACCGGCAGCCGGCTCAGGAAAACAGCAGCGCCGACAATTTGCGGCGCGCTGCCAGCGTCGCCTCGTCGGTCATGCCCCAGGCCTCGAACAGCTGCAGCAATTGCGTCCTCGCGCCATCCTCGTTCCAGGCCCGGTCGGCCTTGATGATGGCCAGCAGATTGTCGGCTGCGGCCGTACGGTCGCCGTTGGCGTTCTGGATCATGGCCAGATCGAAACGCGCCTGGTGATCTCCGGGATTTTCCGCAAGGCGCCGCTCGAATTCGGCTGGATTGCCGAGAGCCGCCGCCTGCGCCGCAACCGCCATCCTGGCGCGCAGGGCTGCCACCGGCGGCGCATCCTTCTTGGCCTCCGGGGCTGTTGCCAAAAGCGCCTCGGCGCCTTCCGTGT
>NZ_RZPB01001175.1:0-1296 GCF_003998535.1 Mesorhizobium sp. M7A.F.Ca.AU.002.02.1.1
AAATAAAAAACCCGCCAGTGCGGCGGGTCACCGGCGCAAATCAGCACCATGGACGAAAATGTACCATAGCTGAGCTCACCGAGTCAAGAAAAAATTCCTATGACCAAAGGCACCGTCGTTGACAGCGGCGGCGGCATGCGTCCACTATTTCCCGGCACGGGAGGATCGTGAAAGCAATGGCGGAAGTGTCCCTGGTCCTGATCGACCGGCTGCTGGCGATATCGCGGGCGCTTGCCGGCCATATCGATCCCGGCACGGCGTTCCGCGCGACAGCCATCGAGATCGGCTCGCTCATCCCGCACGACCACATGGATCTGGCGGTGCTGTCGCATGATGGGCGCCGGCACGCCTGTTACGAAGCCGGCTTCCACACCAGCTGGAGCGAGCTTGCCCAGCATCCGCTGCCGACCGAAGTCAGCCCGATCCGCTCGGTGCTGTGGGGCGAAGTCCCCTATCTGCTCGCCGACGACGCGCTGAGCGACGAGCGGTTCCATTTCGCCACCGCTATCGATGGTCCGATCTTCGCCGCCAGGCTGCGCAGCCGCATCGTCGTGCCGCTCAGGGCGCGCGGCGGCATCATCGGCGCGCTCAACATCAGCCGGCACGAGGTCGACTGCTACACGCTTGCCGACGTCGCGGTCGCGCAGCAATGCGCCGACCTGATCGCGCCCTACATCTTCGCGCTGATCCAGACCGAGGAGGCGCGCCGCGCCATGCTGGCCGAGAGCGAGGCGCGAAATCGCGTCGAGCTGCTGCGCGTCGGCGCCTCGCAATTGACCGAAGGCATGGAGCGCGAACGCCGGCGCATGGCCATGGACCTGCACGACCAGACGCTTGCCGATCTCGCCCGCATCGCGCGCCAGCTCTCGGCACTTCGCGGCCAGGGCGTGGCGCGGGCAGCACAGCTTGCCGATCTCGAGAAGGAGGTCGCCGGCTGCCTGACGGAACTGCGCCACATCGTCGACGACATCCGGCCGAGCGTGCTTGAACTGTTCGGCCTGCGCGATGCGGTCGAGGCGCATCTCAACCGCAGCGTCGCCAGGGCCAAGCCGCCGATCGCCGTGCGCATCGCCGACACCAGCGACGGCGGCGCCGACAGCCTGTCGGAGCCAGTGCGGACCGCGCTCTACCGGATCGTGCAGGAAGCGATCAACAATGCCGTTCGCCATGCCGCGCCGCACCGCATCGACGTGCTGCTGGCGTCGACCGCGAGCGTGCTGCGGGTGATCGTGACGGATGACGGCCAGGGCTGCGGCGCCGTTGACCCGGCCGCGTATGGCGGCATCGGCCATATGC
>NZ_RZPB01001176.1:0-1289 GCF_003998535.1 Mesorhizobium sp. M7A.F.Ca.AU.002.02.1.1
GCCACAAGCGGCTCGGTGCGGCTGGACGGCGCCGCCATCGAGACGCTGAGCGTCGGCGAGCGCCGCCGGCGCGGCCTTCGCTACCTGACCGACGACCGACTGGGCGAGGGCACTGTCGGCACCTTCCCGGTCTCGATCAATTTCTTCCTCAAGCAGGTCGGCGCGGCCCCGTTCTGGCGCAACGGCGTCGAGCAGCGCGCGGAGATCGACAAGCGCGCCGCGCAGCTCGTGCGCGAATACGACGTGCGCACGCCGAGCCTGAAGACGCCCGTCGCGCGGCTGTCCGGCGGCAACATCCAGAAGGTGCTTCTGGCAAGGGAACTGGCTGAAGGCGCCAAGGTGGTGATCTTCAACAAGCCGACCTATGGGCTCGATCTCACCAACACATTGGCGTCGCGCCAGCGCATTCGCGATACGGCGGCGCGTGGCCTTGCCGTGCTGCTGATCTCCACCGACCTCGAGGAATTGCTTGGTATGTGCGACCGCATCGCCGTCATCGCCGACGGCGCTTTGGTCGGCACCGTCGAGAACGTAGACGACGCCCGCACAAAGGTCGGTCGCCTGATGATCGGACTTGCCGCATGAGCATCGACACCGCACCCACGGTCAGCGCCACCGCACTCGATGCCACGAGCGGGGCAGCGACGCGCCGCGACATCCTGCATCGGCTGCTGATGACGCTCGGCCCGATCCTTATCGCGCTGGTCATAGCCGGCTGTATCCTGCTTGCCGTCGGCGTCGACCCGCTGGCCTATTATGGCTTCGTGCTGGAGAAGGGACTGTTCTCGCCGCTCGGCATCCAGCAGACACTGACGCGCATGGCGCCGCTGCTGTTTCTCGCCGCCGGCCTGATCGTCGCCTTTCGCGCCGGCATGTGGAATCTGGGCGGCGACGGCCAGTTCCTGCTTGGCGCGGTGACGGCGGCTGCCAGCGCTCCCGTGTTCGTGCAGATCATGCCAGCCTGGCTGGCGCTGGTCTGCTCGTTCCTCATCGCCATGGTGGTGGCGATGATCTGGTCGCTGGTGCCGGCGCTGCTGCGTGCCTATCAGGGCGTCAACGAGATCATCACCACCCTGATGATGACGTTCCTCGGCACCTCGCTCGCCAATGTGCTGGTCAAGCTGGCGTTTCGCGACCCAAGCACGACCGTGCCGCAGACGCGCACGCTGCCGGTGGAGGACCGGCTGCCGCGCCTGTTCGAAACGACCATCACCAGTGGCCTGCTGCTTGGGCTGGCGGCGATCATCATCGTGCATCTGGTGATGACGCGCACGGCGTTCGGGCTGAAG
>NZ_RZPB01001177.1:0-1287 GCF_003998535.1 Mesorhizobium sp. M7A.F.Ca.AU.002.02.1.1
ATCGACACGCTGCTGGTCGCTGTCGGCGGCGGCGGTCTGATCGGCGGCATCGCTGCCTGGTTCGCCGGCCGCAGCCGTATCATCGCCGTCGAGCCGGAAGGAGCGCCGACGCTGCATCGCGCCTTCGAGGCCGGACACCCCGTCGATGCGCCGGCCGAGGGCATCGCCGCCGATTCGCTGGCGCCAAAGCGCGTCGGCGAAATGATGTTCCCGATCGCCGAGGCCTATGTCGAACGCTCGATCCTGGTCGGCGACGACGACATCGTCGCCGCGCAGAAGGCGCTGTGGAACCGAACCCGCATCATCTCCGAGCCGGGAGGTGCGGCCGCCTTTGCCGCAATCCTGTCGGGCCGCTATGCGCCGGCGCAGGGCGAACGGCTCGCCGTGCTGGTCTGCGGGGCGAATGCGGACCCCGCTACCTTCTAAAGGGCCTGCTGCCTTCTAAAGGGTATGCAGGATGGAACTATAACGGTCCACTTCACGTTTTTTCGAACCGCCTCGCCTTTGCCGTGTTTGCTGGTATTCTTTGAGTCGTGAGGCGTCGGGCTATCTGCCCGCTCCACAGCATGATCCCGAAACATGGAATCCCTTTCGGAACAGATCATGCTCAAAGGGATAGGGCCGCATCCCGGTTTCGGGATGCCATAGGCTCAAGGAAGGGCCGATGACGCAACGACCCACCTTCAGCAGCGATCGCGGCCTCGCCGGGCGGCTGGCTTTGAGCAGGCTGGCCACGCGGGTCTCGATGGTGGTCGAGCGCGGCTGGCCGTTGCTGCTTCCCCTCGTCATCGTTGCCAGCCTGTTCCTCAGCATCTCCTGGCTCGGGCTATTCTCCCGGCTGCCGGATATGGCGCGCATCGGCCTGGTCGCTGCCTTTGCCATAGCAGCACTGGCCGCGCTTTATCCCCTGCGTTTCTTCCGCCTGCCGGGCGCCGGCGAAATCGACCGCCGCATCGAGGCAGCCAATCAACTGTTGCACAGCCCGGTGCTGGTGCAGACCGACCGGCCAAGCGGCCGGGAAAGCAGCTTCTCGCAGGCGCTATGGCGCGAACACCAGAAGCGCATGGCCGGAAAGCTCGACAACCTCGGCGCCGACCTGCCGCGCACGCGCGTGCCGGAGCGCGACCCTTGGGCCCTGCGCGCGGTGGCGGCACTTTTGCTCGTTACCGCCTTCGCCTTCTCCTTCGGGCCGACGGGCGGCAGGATCAGCGACGGCTTCAATGCCCATGGCGCGCGCGATATCGTGCCGCCGCGCATCGACGCCTGGGTGACGCCGCCGTCCTACAC
>NZ_RZPB01001178.1:0-1277 GCF_003998535.1 Mesorhizobium sp. M7A.F.Ca.AU.002.02.1.1
ACCTTGGTGCCGTTGACGATCAGCTCGTAGTGAAGATGCGGGCCGGTGGCGAGGCCGGTTTGGCCGAGGAAGCCGATGGTCTGGCCCTGGCGGACGTGCACGCCCGGTTCGATGCCTTTGGCAAAGGCGCTCTGGTGATTGTATGAGGTTTCGTAGCCATTGGCGTGGCGGATGATGATCTGCTTGCCGTAACCGCCGGCCCAGCCGACCTTCTCGACCGTGCCGTTGCCGGCGGCGATGATCGGCGTGCCGATGGGTGCTGCCCAGTCGACGCCGGTGTGCATGCGGACATAGCCGAGGATCGGATGCCTGCGGGCGCCGAACCCGGAGCGGAATTTCCCGGCGGGCAGGGGATTGCGCAACAGGAACTGCTCGGCGCTCGAACCGTCCTCATCGAAATAGTCGGTGCCGCCGTCCTGCATCTGGAAGCGGTAGAAGTTGCGGGTCTGGCCGCCGAACGTCGCCGAGACGTAGAGAAGCTCGGAGCTGTCCGAGGTCTGATCGTCGCCGTCGGGCTGCGAGAACAGGACTTCGATGCGGTCGGCGGGGCTGAGGCGAGACTGGAAGTCGACATCGGACGCCAGCAGCTTGATCAACCGCTGCGTCATCGCCTTGGACATGCCGTAGGAGTAGGCGGCGCGGTAGATGCCGTCATAGACGTTGGGCAGGTTGCCGCGCACCACCACCGGCGCCGACGAATCATCGAAGGCCGTCAGCAATTCGGGGTTCGGATCCGGTTCCTGCGCCGGCACATACTGGCCGCGATCGTTGAGCGCGATGGTGACGATGTGCTGGGTCCGGTCGTAGACGCTGGTGCGCACGACCTTGGCGGCATCGCCGTGAACCTCGAGGCCGACGCGCAGCACGGTTCCAGCCTTGAGCGCCGTCGCATTGAGCAACTTGGCGATGGCTTCGGCCATTCCGGTGGCGTCTTCCCCTGTGTAGCCCGAATCAGCAAAAGCCTCGGTGACGTCGAGATCCTTGGTGAAGGGGATGATTTCCTCGGCGAAAGCCGGCGCCTGGTCGTCAACGGTGGCTCGCGGCGCCACCGAGACGTTTTCCGGCACGATCTTGACGTCGTAGGAGCCGGCCATGCTCTCGGCAAAGGCTTCGCCGAATCGCTGCGGATCGACATAGTGGAGCGAAGCGACCTGCACGGCGCCGTCGCTGAGGTCGGTGCCGGCCTCGCGCACCACTTTTTCCACCTCGTCGGCGGAGAGGTCGCTCTTTTCGTCGAAGGAAGCCGTGTCGATCGGAAAATCGACGGTCTTCAGGCT
>NZ_RZPB01001179.1:0-1277 GCF_003998535.1 Mesorhizobium sp. M7A.F.Ca.AU.002.02.1.1
CGACCGTCTGGCGCGGATTCAGGGCGTTGTCGGGCATTTGGTAAATCATCTGCATGCGGCGCAGGACCTCCTTCGGCCGCGTCTTCAGGCTCGTGGAAAGGGGCTGCCCGGCAAAAGAAATCGAACCTGAAATTGGCGGCAAGAGACCGGTGACGACTCGCGCGAGCGTCGATTTGCCCGAACCGGATTCGCCGACCACGGCCACGGTTCTTCCGCGCGGAACCTTGATGGAGACATCCTGGAGCACCTTGACCTTTCCTGCATAGGCCGCGGTAACGTTGTCTATCGTCAGCAGATAGTCATCGGCTGGAACTTCGGGCTTGGCGAGCTTGCGTACGGCCCAGAGCGTTTTGGTATATTCCTGGCTGGGCGAGGCCAGCATCTGGCGTGTATCAGCCTCCTCCACGGTGCGTCCGTGGCGCAGAACCATGATACGATCCGCCATTTGCGCCACCACCGCCAGGTCATGCGTCACGTAGATTGCAGCGGTGCTGAATTCCTCCACGATGTTGCGAATGGAAGCTAGAACTTCAACCTGCGTGGTCACGTCGAGCGCGGTTGTTGGCTCGTCGAATATTATGAGGTCCGGACGACAAGCCATTGCCATCGCTGTCATTGCCCGTTGCAACTGCCCGCCGGAGACCTGATGAGGATAGCGAAAGCCTATGGTCTCCGGTTCTGGGAGTTGAAGGCGTCGATAAAGATCGACGGCGCTCCGGTTCGCCTCTTCCCGGCCGGCAATTCCATGCGCCACCGCTGTTTCGACGGTTTGTTCCAAGAGCCGATGTGCCGGATTGAAAGAGGCAGCCGCGCTTTGTGCGACATAGGCAATGCGGGAGCCCCTGAGGCGACGGCGCCCTTTTTCATTGACTGCCAGAAGATCAATCCCGTCGAACAGGACCGAGCCTTGCATGATCCGGCAGCCCGGCTTGGCATAACCCATTGCGGCAAGGCCAATGGTGGACTTGCCGGCGCCTGATTCGCCGATCAGGCCAAGAACCTCGCCCCGCTTCAGCGTCAGATCGATCCCGCGGACAATCGGATGCCAGCGCTCGTCCGAGAACCCCTCCACATGCAGATTGCGGATTTGAAGTAGATCCGTGCCTTTTTCGCGTGAGCTTGGACCGCTACTTTTCATCCCGCAACCCGCTTGTTGCGTGCAGGAACCAGTCCACAACGAAATTCACGGACACGGTAAGGAGAGCAATCGCGCCGGCCGGAAGTAGCGGGGTGACGTCGCCGTAGGTGATCAGGGTCGCGTTCTCGCGCACCATTGA
>NZ_RZPB01000117.1:0-11705 GCF_003998535.1 Mesorhizobium sp. M7A.F.Ca.AU.002.02.1.1
CAGGCAAGCGGCCGAGACGTTCGGCTGGGCGAGCCGCCCGCTTCAGCCTCGGCTGATGCGCGACGCCGACGGTTTCCTGACCGGCTGGGGCATGGGCACGGCGACCTTCCCGGCGATCATGTTCCAGGCCGAAGCGCGGGCGGTGCTGAGAGCCGATGGCAGCGGCGTGATGGAGACCGGCGCTCAGGACATGGGGCAAGGCGCCTGGACCGCCTTCGCCCAGATCGCCGCCGACGGACTGGGACTGGATATCGACCAGGTCGATTTCAGGGCCGGCAGCTCCGATCTGCCCAATGCAGGCATTGCCGGCGGCTCCGGCCACACGGCGACGGCCGGCATGGCGATCCACAATGCGGGCGCCGCCGTCATCGCCAGGCTCGCCGATCTCGCCACCGGCGACGAGGGCTCGCCGCTCTACGGCGCCGGCAATGAAGGCGTGCTGGCGCGCGGCGGCCGCCTCTATCGGCGCGACGATGAAAGCCGCGGTGAAAGCTACGCCGAAATCCTCACGCGCGCGGGCCTCACCGAGATCGAGGGCCACGGCAAGGGCGCTCCCGACCCGGCGTCTCAGGAGGCCTATGCCAAGCACGCGCATGGCGCCGTGTTTGCCGAGGTGAAGGTCGATCCGGATTTTGGCCAGATCCGTGTCACAAGGCTGGTCGGTGCGTTCGCCGCCGGACGGGTCATCAATCCCAGGCTGGTGCGCAGCCAGTATTATGGCGGCATGATCTGGGGCGTCTCGTTCGCGCTGCATGAGGAAGCCATCACCGACCGGCGCTCTGGCCGGATCCAGAATGCCAACCTCGCCGAATATCATGTCCCGGTGAATGCCGACGTTCCATCGGTCGAGGCGTTGCTGGTCCACGAGGACGACCCTCACGTCAACGCGCTCGGCATCAAGGGCGTCGGCGAAATCGGCATCACCGGCACGGCCGGCGCCGTCGCCAATGCGGTCTGGCATGCGACCGGCGTGCGGCCGCGGCGCTTTCCGGTCCGCATCGAGGACCTGCTGGGGTGAGGAGTGGTCCACCTAGCGGATGGGAAGCCAATTGCTTGGCTTCCCGAACGACGAATGGTGAAGGCCCGGTCCGCCTTCGGGCGCACCAAAAAGTCCAGTGGACCTTTTTAAGGGGCTGAACGCCCGAAGGCGGGGAGCGGCAGCGAAGGGCCGCACAGCCGGCGCCAGGTCCCCGCCGGCTGCCAAAGATGAAATCAACGACTTCGCGTCAAGCAACTGGAGCCCGACGCCCATGACCAAAACAACGATCCCAGTTCATCTCGACATCAACGGCCGTGATCACGATCTGCAACTCGAGCCGCGCGTCACGCTGCTCGATGCCTTGCGCGATCGCCTCGGCCTGACCGGAACCAAGAAGGGCTGCGACCACGGCCAGTGCGGCGCCTGCACCGTGCATATCGACGGCGAGCGCGTGCTGGCCTGCCTGACGCTGGCCGCACAAGTCGAGGGCCGCACCGTCACCACCATAGAGGGGCTTGCACGGGAGGGCGAAATGCATCCCGTGCAGGCTGCCTTCCTCGAACAGGACGCCTTCCAGTGCGGCTATTGTACGCCGGGCCAGATCATGTCGGCGGTCGCCTGCATCCGCGAAGGCCATGCCGGCTCCGACGAAGAAATCCGCGAGTATATGGCCGGCAACCTCTGCCGCTGCGGCGCCTATCCGCACATCGTCGCCGCTGTCCGCCAGGCAGCATTGGAGGCCGCATCATGAGGGATTTTTCGTATGTGCGCGCCAATTCGCTCGATGCGGCACGCCAGGCGGCCGCCCTGCCCGGCGCCATGCTCTTGGCCGGCGGCACCACGCTGATCGACCTCGCCAAATGCGGCGTCGCCGAGCCCGAGACGCTGGTCGACATCACCCATCTCAAGGGGTTGGGCAGGATCGAGGTGAACGAGCGCGGCGTCACCATCGGCGCACTGGCCAGGATGAGCCATGTCGCCGACCATGCCGACATCAAGAGTAGCTTCCCCGCCATTTCCGAAGCCCTGTGGCAGGCGGCTTCCGCGCAGATCCGCAACATGGCGACCATCGGCGGCAATCTGATGCAGCGCACGCGCTGCCCTTATTTCCGCGATCCCGCGAATTTCCCAGCCTGCAACAAGCGTGAGCCCGGCTCTGGCTGTTCGGCGATCGGCGGCGTTACCCGTGGCCATGCGGTGCTTGGCATCAGCGACGCGTGCATCGCCATGTATCCGGGCGACCTCGCCGTGGCGCTGGTCGCCTTCGATGCGATCGTGCATCTGGGCGAGCGCCACATCCCGGTCGACGACTTTTTCCTGCTGCCCGGCACCACGCCGGATCGGGAACACGCGATCGAACCGGGCGAGATGATCACCGCGATCGAGATCCCCGGCTCGGCCCCTGCCCGGCGTTCGACTTATCTCAAGATCCGCGACCGGCAATCCTATGAGTTTGCCGCCGCGAGCGCGGCGGTCGGCATTGAGTTCGAACCTGACGGCCGAACGATCCGCGATTTGCGCGTCGCGCTTGGCGGCGTCGCGACCAAGCCGTGGCGTGCGCGGGCCGTGGAAAACGCGCTGAAGGGCAAGGTGCTGGAGCCGGACACTGTGCGCGCCGCCAGCCTGCTCGCCGTCGAAGGCTCTGTCGACCATGGCGCCAACCACTACAAGGTCGAACTGGCGCCGCGCGTCGTCGCCCGCGCCATCCGCAAATTGGGAGAGACGGCATGACCGTTCACAACATCAGGCATGGGGATGCGTCCGACGGCGCTTTTGCCGAAGCCGTCGGCGGCCGGCTGTCGCGCATCGACGGCCCGGCCAAGATCACCGGTGCGGCGAAATACGCCGTCGAGCAGCAGCTCGAAGGCCTCGCCTACGCCGTCCTGGTCGAGAGCACGATTGCATCGGGCAAGGTGCGCGCGATCGACACCACTGCCGCCGAGGTGGCGCCCGGCGTGCTGCAGGTGCTGACGCCGGACACCATCATCAGCCTGAGGACCGCGGCGGACTGGTTCGGCACGCCGCCGCCCGACAAGCCGTATTGCCCGCTCGCGCGCGACATCACCTTTTCGGGTCAGCATGTCGCCGCCGTGGTCGCCGAGACCTTCGAGCGGGCGGTCGCGGCGGCGGCACTGGTCAAGGTCAGCTATGAGGAAACGCCTGCCATCGTCGACCTCAGCGACGCCAAAGCCGGCGATGGCATCGCGATCGATGCCATGACCAAGGAATGGGGCGACGCGCAAGGTGCGTTCGCCTCGGCGCCGGTCCGCATCTGCGCCGCCTACAACACGCCGCGCGAGTACCAGGCGCCGATGGAGCCGCATGGCCTGATCGCCCGCTGGGAGGGCGACCACCTCACCGTGTGGGAGCCGAGCCAATGGCTGGACGGCATGGCGCGCACCTATGCCGAATGGTTCGGTGTGCCGTTCGAGAACGTGCGGCTGGTGTCGCCCTATATTGGCGGCGGCTTCGGCTCCAAGGCGCTGGCGCTCAGCCATGGCGCGGTGGCCGCCTGTGCGGCCAAAATGCTCGGCCGGCCGGTGCGGCTGGTGATGACCCGGCCGCAGACTTTTACCGGCTATGGCGGCCGCGCGGCGACGCGCCAGACGGTGACGATCGGCGCCGACGTGCAGGGAAAGATCCAGTCGATCGTGCATCGCGGCGTCAATGAAACATCCATCGACGGCATGTGGGTCGAGCCGCTCGGATCGGTCACCTCGATCATGTACACAACGCCGAATTTCTCCTCGAAGCAGAATGTCGTACGGGTCAATTCGGTGGTGCCGGGCGCCATGCGCGCGCCGGGCGAAAACCCCTCAGCCTTCGGCATCGAAAGCGCCATCGACGAGCTTGCCTACGAGGTCGGCATCGATCCGCTGGAGATCCGGCTCCGAAACTATGCCGAGCAGGATCCACATGCCAAAAAAGCCTGGTCGACCAGGCAGTTGCGCGAGGCTTTTGCTGCAGGCGCCGAACGCTTCGGCTGGTCCAGGCGCACACCCGAACCGCGCTCGATGCGCGACGGCAACCAGTTGATCGGCTGGGGCGTCGCCGCCGGCACCTATCCGGTGCGACGCGCCTATGGCGAGGCGCTCGTGCGCATCCTGGCCGATGGTTCGGTCGAGGTCGAAAGCTCCTCGATCGACATGGGCCAGGGCACCTACACCATCCTGGCGCAGACCGCCGCCGAAACGCTCGGCGTGCGAGCTGACGACGTGGTGGTGAAGCTCGGTGACTCCCGCTTTCCGCGCGCCGGCGTCACCGGCGGTTCGCGGCTGGCCGGCGTGATGACGGGTGCGGTCTACAAGGCGGCAACCTCGGCCCTCGACCAGTTGGTGGGCCTCGCCATCAGCGATCCACGCTCGCCCTTCCACGCGCTGCAGGCCAACACGCTGGTCGTCGCCAATGGCCGTATCGCTTCGCCGCGCGGCGACGGCCCCGATGTCTCCGTCGCCGAACTGCTCAAGTGCGTCGGCCGCGACCACATCGAAGCCACCGGCGACACCATGCCGGCCAATTCGACGCCAGATGATCGCTACAAGAACTACACCACCATCGCCATGTCGGTGCCGCACACCGAGGGCGACTATTCCCGCCACTCCTGGTGCGCGCATTTCATCGAAGTGCGCGTCGACGAGGATTTCGGCACGGTGCGTGTATCGCGTGTGGTGTCGGCGCTGGATTCGGGCCGGCTCTACAACCCGAAACTTGCCGAAAGCCAATGGAAGGGCGGCATCATCATGGGCATCGGCCAGGCGCTATTGGAAGAAGGCATCGTCGACCGCCGCCACGGCCGCATCGTCAATGACAACCTCGCCGACTACCTCGTGCCGACCAATGCCGACATCCCCGACATCGAGGTGATCTCGGTCGGCATCCCCGACCTGCATTCCTCGGTGCTCGGCGGCAAGGGCGTTGGCGAACTGGCCATTGTCGGCGTGGCGCCGGCGATTGCCAACGCGGTATTCCATGCGACGGGAAAGAGGATCAGGGATCTGCCGATCACGCTGGAGAAGCTGATTTAAGGGCGGTGGCCGATCTACCCCTTGAGGGTCCCCTTGTGGGGAGGCCAGGCCGCAGCTTCGGGCGGTGGTGCTCCCTCCACACTTTCACCTTCAGCACTCGCGCAACCATCAAGGGGTAAGACCATGAGCGACATCCATTTTGGCACCGGCAAAATGCCCCCTGAAAACATTACCCCCCTCAGCATCGCCGACTGGCTGTGCCTTGCCGCGGCCATAGCCGAAACCGAGGCCCGCCACGCGATCCGAAAACCGCTGACCCGGACGACGAGCCGTGACTTCCTTATGCAGGTTTTCTGCTCCGTTGCTGCTCAAAGCCCAAATCGGCAAGACCGCGCTCCACCAAGCCCTCAAAGCCGAAAAATTAGCCACATCCACCGTCAAACCGAAATGGGTTCTTCTGGTGACGCCATGGCTAACCAGTTAACCCGACGCTA
This sequence comes from Mesorhizobium sp. M7A.F.Ca.AU.002.02.1.1, assembly GCF_003998535.1. Taxonomy (NCBI): domain Bacteria; kingdom Pseudomonadati; phylum Pseudomonadota; class Alphaproteobacteria; order Hyphomicrobiales; family Phyllobacteriaceae; genus Mesorhizobium; species Mesorhizobium sp. M7A.F.Ca.AU.002.02.1.1. Next base: position 5,439 of record NZ_RZPB01000117.1, read on the forward strand.
CCCATCGAGGGTGCTATCATATTGATCTCGGTCAACGGACGGCGGGTATGCGACGCGCGGCCACAGGAGCGGCCGCGCATGACAGGATTATCCGCTTAAGCCGCGGTTTCGGCGCCGGCCTCGCTTTGCGCGGCATAGTGCGCAAATGTCGCCTTGAAGCGGCCGTTGACGTATTCGCCCGACGTGATCGGAGGGTACTTCGCAGGATGATCCTCATCAATGCAACTGGGAAGCACCTCGATCACGGCATCATAGTTTGGACCGAAGAAGAACGGGATCGAATAGCGTTCTTTGCCGGAACGATTCACCGCGCGGTGGACGGTCGAGGCGAAAAGGTCATTGGTCCAACGCGCCATCTGATCTCCCACATTGACGACGAAGCAGCCGGGGACGGGATCGGCCGCAATCCACTCGCCAGTTGCATTCAGTACCTGCAAGGCTGAAATACCATCCTTCTGGGCCAGGATCGTGAAGCACTCATAGTCCGAATGCGCCCCAATTCCGATCTGGCGGTCATCGATCTCGCCAAACTGCGGTGGATAGTGGAGCACCCGCAAAGTTGCGAGCGGCTTGCCGACCAGCAGGTCGAAATATGTCTCCTCCAACCCAAGAGCCAGAGCAAAGGCATGGAGCAGGTGGCCACTCAGCGTCAGCATCTCGGCATGGTAGGCTTCCAGTGCCGTTCGGAATTCCGGCCTGCCCGCTGGCCACTGGTTGGGACCGTAGAGTACTTTGCCGGCCTTCACGTCCGGATCGTCGGCTGGCACATCCAGCGCAATATCATACGATTCGTGCAGGTCTCCGCGCGCGGTCGGATCCGTATTCTCTTCCAATATTGCCGCATAACCGCGATTATTCTTTGAATTGGAAACGTGATTCTCCATCTTCACGTCGTCGGATTCGGCGAAATACACCTCCGCCACCCCAAACGCGGCATCGATGACCTCCTTCGGAACGTGATGGTTCTTGATATAGAGGAAGCCGACTTCCGTGCAGGCCTTGCGCAGTTCCTGGGCGAGCTTTCGCTTGGCCGCCTCGTTGCCTGCGAACATGGGCTCGAGATCGATGATCGGGATCTTGTCGAAGCTGACACGCTGCGGGTCGAGCCCTCCCCCTTTCATTGCACGCGCGCCATTACCGGTTTCAAGGACCTTCATTTTTCTGTTCCCTTTTCTTGCTGGCTTGCATCGAAGATTGTTTCGACGTAGTAGCGCGGCCCCGTGAAAACGAAGCCGGGCGAGAAGTAGCGGCCGCAGACATCCATGAACGCGGTCATCTTACGCGATGGGGCGTGCGGGCGCGATATGCGGATGCTGACCCGCTTTTCCGCGGACTCCCATGTGTCGAGCAACGGAATGAGGTGGCCGCGTTCACACTCGATCGTGGTGAAGAAGTGCGGTAGATAGGCAATGCCCTCGCCCGCAACGGCGAAGTACTTGATAGTCCAGTATTCGTTGGCGATCAGGTTGCTGCGCGGCAAGATACTTTCCTGCGCGGTACCTTTCTGTAGCCGCCAGTGCTGCAGGCCCGCCGAGGTGCGATAGACAATGCCCTGGTGTTCCGCCAAATCGGCGGGTTTTCGTGGCATCCCGGCACGCTCGACATAACTCTTGCTGGCAAAGAGTGCGAATTTTGCGGTGGAGAGCGTTTCGCCGACTTCGATACCTTCGTCCCATGAAATCACGGCGTCGAGCATATCGAGGCTCTCTGGCGCGTAGAGAACGTGCGGCGAAAAGAAGGTGAGTTCGATTTCCACCTTGGGGTAGAGCTTTCTGAACGCCATGAGCATCTGCGTGTAGTAGGCCGTGCCGAACTCCCCCGTGGCGCCGATCCACAAGGTTCCGGTCACGTCGTCGCTCAGTTCCGTCACGGCGGCCCGCGCCGTATCGCAGCTTTGCAGGATCTGCCGCGCGTGCCCGAGCAGGGTTTGCCCTGCTTCCGTGAGCAACAGGACACGGCCGGAGCGCTCGAACAGAGCGACCTTCAGATCGTCTTCAAGCTGCTTGAGCCGGAGACTGAGCGTGGATTTGGGCAGGCCGTACAACTTCGCCGCGGCCGACAATGACCGCAGTTCCGCGATTTTTACAAATGATGCCAGAGCATCGGTGTTCATTTGATCGTTCACATTTCTGCACAAAGTGCCCAAAAAATGAGCATGATTATTTTTGTTGCATGAACGAACGTAATCGGCTGTTATGCACTGCACAAGAGCCAATTCGCTTTTGCCAAATCAAAAAAGACGCTCCGGCGGCAATCGTCACCGTGCAGGGAAGCTGCATGGGCGCGGCGTGCTTCCGGCTGAGAAAATCAAAGAAAAACAAGGGGAACCACGAAATGAAAGAGCGCAACACGAAGCCGTCCGACTCAGTTCGCCTGTTCGCGGCGGCGGCCACGGTTTTCGTATTCTGTGCTACGTCCGGCGCTTATGCCTTTACTCTGGAAGGGGCGCCCAAGGTCGCGTTCATCTACGCAAGTTCAGCGCAAGACGGCGGATGGAACGAAGCCCTCGAGGCCGGCCGCAAGGCCTTGGAGGAACAGCTACAGGTGCCCGTCTCGGTGACGGAGAACATACCGGAAGAGGCCACTAAGCTGCGCGCGGCGATCGATCTCTACGTCAAGCGCGGCTTCAACATCATAATCGGCACCACCTATGGCTACAGCGCCCCAATGGCCGAAGCGGCCAAAGCCTATCCGAATGTGGCGTTTCTCAGTGCTTCGGGCACGGAGAATGGGGCCAACATGGAAAGCTTCTATGCCCGCACTTACCAGGGTTGGTACCTTGCAGGCATCGCGGCAGGACAGGCGACGAAGACGAAGAAGATCGGCATCCTCGCCGGCTTTCCGGTCGGCGTGGTGAACTGGGATATCAACAGTTTTGCACTCGGGGCCCGTTCGGTCGATCCTACGATCGAAACGGTCGCGGTCTTCGCCAACTCCTGGTGGGACCCGGTGAAGGAAGGGCAGATCGCCCAGGCCATTCTCGACCAGAAGGCCGACGTGCTCGCCACGAATCTGAGCGCGACCTCGGCGCTCGACGCCGCCGAAAAGGCAGGCGTTCCTTCGATAGGCTTTCAGCTCGACATGTCGCATGCCGCGCCGCGGACGATCCAGACCTCCGTCATCTTCCGCTGGGAGAAATATCTTGTGCCGACGATCAAGGAGATCATCGACGGCAACTGGAAACCCGAGGAATACGGCGCTTTCGAAGGCCTTGAAACCGGCGTGGTCGATCTTGCTCCTTTTGGCCCCTCGGTTTCCGAGGAGACCAAGGCAAAGGTTGAAGCAGCAAAGCAGGAGATCATCGCCGGCAAGCTTGATCCATTCCAGGGCCCTCTGAAAAAGCAAGACGGCACCATCGTTGTCGATGTCGGCGGGAAGGTCGACGATGCGGCGCTCTGGTCGATGGACTATTTCGTCGACGGTGTCATCGGCACCATGCCGGCGAAGTAATGACGACGGCGCTTCAGCAAGCGGGCGACATGCGACGACCGCTGGGCACGCCGGCGGCTCTGTTGATGCGCGGCATAGGCAAGTCGTTTGACGGCAAAGCCGCGCTCCGCGATGCGTCCTTCTGTCTCGAATGGGGGGAGGTGCATGCCATTGTCGGTGAGAACGGTGCAGGCAAGTCCACTTTGATGAACGTGGCGGCCGGCGTCTATGTAGCAGACGGGGGCGACCAATCGATCGACGGCGAAGCGATCAGTTTGCGCAGCCCGCTGGAAGCCGCCGCCGCCGGTCTCGGCATGGTCCATCAGCATTTCCGGCTGGTCGAGAGTTTTACGGTTGCCGAAAATGTTCTCCTCGGCTTCGGCCGCAAGGCTGCTGTGAAAACGCTGACCGATGCGGCGGCGATCGTTTCCGCCAAGTCGAGCGAGATCGGCCTGCCCGTCGATCCGCACAAGCTGGTAGCGAATCTTTCGATCGCCGAACGCCAGCGCGCCGAGATCATCAAGGTCATGCTTCTGGGCGCCCGAATTCTGGTCATGGACGAACCGACGGCGGTGCTGACCGACGAGGAAGCGCGCACGCTCCTCTCTTTTGCCCAACGATTGTCGAGGCAAGGTCACGCCGTGGTTCTGATCACGCACAAGTTCCGGGAGGTTGCCGCTTTCTGCGACCGGGTAACGGTCATGCGGCACGGCGAGACCGTACTTGAGGGTGCGCGGGTTGCGAACGTCACCGAAGCGGAGGTGGCGCGGTTGATGGTCGGCGATGCCTTGACGGTTGCGGGCAGGCCGTTATCTCGGCCGGGTGATGTGTGTCTGAGCGTGGAAAGGCTTTCCGCACGGGCGACCGCTCACGGGCAAAGCCTGAACGATCTCGGGTTCGAGCTGCATGTAGGCGAAATCCTTGGCATCGCCGGCGTCGGCGGGAACGGGCAGGAGGAACTCGTTGCCTGCCTTCTCGGACTCGACCGTGCCGGCGCCGGCGCGATCGTACTGGATGGCCAGGACATATCCACCGCCAAGCCAGACCAGCGCCGCGAGGCCGGCTTGCGCGTCATCCCCTCCGACCGCTTTGACAGCGGGTTGATCCGGGAGCTTTCCATTGCCGACAATCTCGCGCTCACGACCGTCGCCAGCGGTAGCTTCGGCGGCCCGTTTCTCCTGAGCCGGCGGGCGATGCGCGAGAAGGCCGCCGAGGCCATCGATGCGTTCGATATCCGCGGCGCGACGCCGGAACGGCCGGCCTCTTTGCTCTCGGGAGGAAACGCGCAGAAAGTGTTGCTCGCGCGGGAGCTCGATCACGGCCTGAAGGTTCTCATAGCGCATTCCCCTTCTCGCGGGCTGGACATGAAAGCGGCCGAGTTCGTCCGATCGGCGATCCGCAGAGCTGTGGAAGCCGGCGCGGCTTGCCTTCTGATCAGCGAGGATCTCCAGGAGGTCATGTCCCTGTCCCATCGGGTGGCCGTCATGAACAGAGGAAGGATCGCCGGCTGCCGTCAGACCGGCGACGTCACGCCTGAATGGATAGGAGGCCTTTTAGCAGGCCATGCTTGACACAGCTTTCCTTGTTCGCAGGCAAAATCCCGGCTTCTTGTTGACCAGTCTCAGTTATGTTGGCGGACTGTTGGTCGGGCTGACGGTTTCGGCGGTGCTGCTCGTGCATGCGGGCGTGCCGGCAAGCGCTCTTGTGGATGAGTTCCTGATTGCAACTTTTCTGACCTCGGACGGCCTCTCCCAGACGGCGACGGCCGCTTTACCGTTGGTGCTAGTCGGCCTCGCCTCCGGCGTTGCCATGCGTGTGCGGTTTTGGAACATCGGCGTGGAGGGCCAGCTATGGCTCGGCGCGATCGCGTCAACCTGGGTGGCGCTGAACGGCAGCGGGCCTGAAGTGCTGAGGTTGCCGACGATGTTCGTTCTGGCGGCGCTTGCGGGAGCCGCCTGGATTGCGATTCCGCTTTTTCTGAAACTCAAGTGGGGCGTTAACGAGGTTATTTCGACCCTGCTGCTGGGAAGCGTCGCGTTTCTGCTCGTGCAGCATCTTCTGTTCGGGGTCTGGAGAGACCCTTCCAACAGCTTTCCCGTGACCGCCACCTTTCCCGAGGCGAGCTGGTTTCTCGTTCTGGGATGGGGGCAGTTGCATGCCGGAATCTTCCTGGTCGCCGTTATCGCATTGTCCATCTGGTTCGTCATGGAACACAGCCGGGTCGGCTTCTACGCGGATGCTGTAGGTTTCAACGCCAAGGCCGCGCTCGCCACGGGCCTGCCGGTGCTCAGCATAGCCGTGGGGCTCGTGCTGCTCTCCGGCGCTCTCTCAGGCGTTGCCGGCATGATGATCGTGGCGGGGACGGAGCACCGCCTCAACCAGTCCGTCGGCAACGGCTATCTCTTCAGCGCGATCGTGATCGCCTACCTGGCCCGCGCGAAGCCATTGTGGGTGGTCGTGATCTCTTTCGCGCTCGGCGCGGTGTTCACCGCCGGGAATGTCCTGAAGGTTTTCTATTCGATCTCCGAAGCGATGATCGTGCTGATGCAAGGCGCGGTACTGATGTCGATTTTGATGGCGCAGTTCTTCAGCTCCTATTCGCTCAAACGGCCCAAGAACTAGGAAGGGACAGTTGCATGGATTTTCTGATCGGCTGGATTGCCATCATTCCGAGCTATGCGGCACCGTTGCTGCTGGCGAGCCTCGGCCTCATTATCTGCGAAAGAGCCGGCGTTCTCAATCTTGGAGCGGAAGGGCTCATGGCGATCAGTGCCATGACCGGCGCGATGACGGTGCTTTCCGGAGCCGATCCTTGGGTTGGTCTTGCCGCCGGCTCAG
>NZ_RZPB01001180.1:0-1267 GCF_003998535.1 Mesorhizobium sp. M7A.F.Ca.AU.002.02.1.1
ACGATGTAGACCGCCTGGAAAAGCAGCGCCAAGGTCGGCAGCACGGTCGGGTCGCGAACGGGCGGGCCGGCGAGAGGCAGCACCAATACGCCCACGATCGCTGCCCCGGCGAGCTGGTAAAGCAGCAGCTTCTCGGCGCTCGCCTCGACCAGCTTCGACCGCTTGATGAGGATGTTGGTCAAAGCCCAGAAGAATCCGGAGCCAAGGCTCAGCAGATCGCCGAACAGCATGTCTCCGCCGCCGCCAAGCTTGTCGGAAAACACCGCGGCAAGGCCGGCAAAGGCCAGCAGCAGGCCAAGGAATTTTCTCAACGTGATCTGCTCGCCGAGCAGGAAATGGCCGCCGAGCAGCATCCAGAACGGCATGGTGTTGACCAGCAGCGTGTTGCGGGCAACGGTCGTATGCTCCAGGCCGACATAGAGGCAAAGGAACTCGATGCCGAAAAGCGCGCCAACCAAGATGCCGGCGAGCAAGGTCCCGTCGCGCGTGAAAAGCGCGATGCCGCGCCACCGGCACCAGGCAAAGACACACATGCCGCCGATGATCGAGCGCGCGATCGACAGGAAAACCGGATCATAGCCAGCGTAGGAGATCTTGGCGGCGACGTAATTCAGCCCCCAGGAAAAGGTCAGCCCGACCATGATCGCGGCGGCGGCCAGGTCGACCGTGTCGCGCCGGTCGAGCGCGTCGGTGGCGCCGCTCACGATCAGTCCTCCGCGCTGGCGTCGTCGAAGCCGATCAGGTTCCAGCTCTGGCGCATATGCGGTGGCATTGGCGCCGTGACATCGATGACGCCCTTGTCGGGATGCGGAATGATGATGCGGCGGGCGTGCAGATGCAGGCGGTTTTGAATGCCCCCGGGAAAGTCCCAATTGGTGTCGGCCTCGAAATATTTCGGATCGCCCAGGATCGGGCAGCCGATGTAGGCGTCATGAACGCGAAGCTGGTGGGTGCGGCCGGTATAAGGCTCCATCTCCAGCCAGGTCATCGTCTGCGCCGCCTGCTCGATGATCCGGTAATAAGAGACGGCGTGGTCGGCGCCCTTTTCGCCATGCGCGGCGACCCGCACGCGGTCACCGTCCGGCGTCGGCTCCTTGATCAGCCAGGTCGAGATCTTGTCCTCGCGCTTGGGCGGCACGCCCTTGACCAGCGCCCAATAGGTCTTCTTGGTCTCGCGGGCGCGAAATGCTTCCGAGAGCTTCATGGCGGCCAGTCGGGTGCGGGCGACGACCAGCACGCCCGAAGTGTCGCGGTCAAGCCTGTGAAC
>NZ_RZPB01001181.1:0-1264 GCF_003998535.1 Mesorhizobium sp. M7A.F.Ca.AU.002.02.1.1
ATCTTCGTCATCCCGACCGCGGTCCGGCTCACGCATCTGGGCGTCGTCTCGGTGCCGAAGTCGATCGTCGAGGCCGGCGAGGCTTTCGGCGCCACCAAGAGCCAGCTGCTGTGGAAGGTGGAACTGCCGTCGGCGCTGCCCACCATCATGGCCGGCCTGACGCAATCGATCATGCTGTCGCTGTCGATGGTGGTGTTTGCCGCACTGATCGGCGCCGGCGGGCTCGGCACCGAGATCAACCGGGCGCTCGGCTCGCGCCGCATCGACCTCGGGCTTGAGGCGGGGCTTGCCATCGTCGTTTTGGCCATCGTGCTCGACCGGATGACCCGCATCGCCGTTGGAGGCAAGAAATGACCGTCGCCGTCGATTTCAGGAACGTCGATATCGTTTTCGGCGCCGACCAGGCCGGATCGCTGAAGATGATCGACGCCGGCGCCAGCCGCGCCGAGATCCTCGAAAAGACCGGCAATGTACTGGGCTGCGCCGGCGCCAGCCTGACCGTGAACGAGGGCGAGATCTCCGTTCTGATGGGCCTCTCCGGTTCGGGCAAGTCGACATTGCTGCGGGCGGTCAACCGGCTCAACGTGGTGTCGCGCGGCCAGGTGCTGGTCAAGGATGGCGACAAGACCGTCGATGTCGTCACCTGCGACGAGGCGACCTTGCGGCGCCTGCGCCAGAAACAGGTGGCGATGGTGTTCCAGCAGTTCGGCCTTTTGCCCTGGCGCACGGTGGAGGAGAATGTCGGTCTCGGCCTCGAACTGGCCGGCGTCCCAGAAGCCGAGCGCAAGGAGCGCGTCCAACGCCAGCTCAAGCTGGTCAATCTCGACCAGTGGTCGAAGAAATATGCGCATGAGCTTTCGGGCGGCATGCAGCAGCGCGTCGGCCTGGCGCGGGCCTTCGCCACCGAGGCGCCGATCCTGTTGATGGATGAGCCGTTCTCGGCGCTCGACCCGCTCATCCGCACCAAGCTGCAGGACGAATTGCTGCAGCTGCAGGCTGAATTGAAGAAGACCATCATCTTCGTCAGCCACGACCTCGAGGAGGCGCTGAAGATCGGCTCCCACATCACCATCATGGAGGGTGGGCGCATCGTGCAAACCGGCGCGCCCGAAGACATCGTGCTGCGGCCCGCCAACGACTATGTCCGAGACTTCATCGCCAATGTGAACCCGCTGTCGGTGCTGACCGCCTGGAACGTGATGCGCGACCGTCGTGATCTGGAGCACGGCAAGGACGGCTGGGTCTGGCGCGACCGCCGCAAGAC
>NZ_RZPB01001182.1:0-1262 GCF_003998535.1 Mesorhizobium sp. M7A.F.Ca.AU.002.02.1.1
ACGCTTCTTCGAAGATCTGCGCTACGTCGTGCTCGACGAACTGCATTCGCTGGTGACATCGAAACGCGGGCATCTGCTCGCGCTCGGCCTGGCACGGTTGCGCAGCTTTGTCCCTGGTCTGCAAACCATCGGGCTATCGGCGACGGTGGCCGAACCTGACGAGTTGCGGCGCTGGCTGGTCAGCCAGAATCCACCCAAGGGTTCGACAGGCCATGACATGGCCGAACTGATCGTCGTCACCGGGGGTGCGAAACCGGAGATTTCCATCCTCGACTCCGAAGAGCGCGTGCCATGGGCGGGACATTCTGCGCGCTACGCCACGCCGGAAATCTATCGCGAAATCAAGCGCCACAAGACGACCCTGCTGTTCGTCAACACGCGCAGCCAGGCGGAGCTGCTGTTCCAGGAATTGTGGCGGGTCAACGAGGACACGTTGCCGATCGCGCTGCATCACGGTTCGCTCGACGTCGCCCAGCGCCGGCGGGTCGAGAAGGCGATGGGCGAAAACGCGCTGCGCGCCATCGTCGCCACCTCGACTCTCGATCTCGGCATCGACTGGGGCGATGTCGATCTGGTGGTGCATGTCGGCGCGCCAAAGGGGGCGAGCCGACTGGCACAGCGCATCGGCCGTGCCAACCACCGCATGGACGAGCCGTCCAAGGCGATCCTCATCCCCGCCAACCGCTTTGAGGTGCTGGAATGCCGGGCCGCCCTCGACGCGAACTATCTAGGCGCGCAGGACACGCCTCCGTTGATCAATGGCGGGCTCGATGTGCTGGCCCAGCATGTGCTCGGCTGCGCCTGCGGCGCGCCGTTCCGTGCCGATGACCTGTACGAGGAGGTGCGAACGGCAGCACCCTATGTCAGCCTCGACCGGCCGACATTCGACCGCGTCATCGACTTCGTTGCCACCGGCGGCTATGCGCTCAAGAACTACGAGCGCTATGCCCGCATCCGTTTGAACAAGGACGGGTTGTGGCGGGTGTCCAATCCGCGCGTCGCCCAGCAATACAGGCTGAATGTCGGCACCATCATCGAGGTGCCGGCGCTGAATGTTCGATATGTGCAGGCCGGCAGCAAAGGCGCGGCTTCGCGTGGCGGCCGGGTCCTCGGCAAGATCGAGGAGGCCTTCCTCGAAACGTTGACGCATGGCGACACGTTCATGTTCGCCGGCAAGGTGCTGCGCTTCGAGGGCATCCGCGAGAATGAATGCTTCGTGTCGAACGCGCCGGGCAGCGATGCCAAGGTGCCCTATTATGGAG
>NZ_RZPB01001183.1:0-1260 GCF_003998535.1 Mesorhizobium sp. M7A.F.Ca.AU.002.02.1.1
CCAGCGCACCGTCGACATCGGTGATCGCGACGCAGCCAAACCCTTTGCGCGACAGTTCCAGGATCGCGTCCTGCATGCCGGTGCCCGCAACCACCAGCGGCAGCCTGTCGCCGACATGCATGATCTCGCGGATCTGCGTCAAATTGGCGCCGAGCTGGCCGCCCGGGTGAAAGGTGCGGAAATGGTCCGGCGTGAAGCCGCGTGCTTCGAGCAGCGCGATCGCCAGCGCGTCGCCCATCACCAGTTGCAGCAGCGTCGATGTCGTTGGCGCCAGGCCATGCGGACAGGCCTCCGGAGCGCGCGGCAAAAGCAGCACCACGTCCGCCGCCCGCGCCAGCGCCGATGTCTCTCCGGCGGTGATGGCGATCAGCGGAATGGAAAAGCGCCTGGAATAGGCGACGATGCCCATCAGTTCCTTGCTTTCGCCCGACCACGACATGGCGATGATGGCGTCGTCCCTGGCGATCATGCCGAGATCGCCGTGGTTGGCTTCGGCGGGATGGACAAAGAAAGCCGGCGTGCCGGTCGAGGCCAGCGTCGCGGCGATCTTCGAACCGATATGGCCGCTTTTGCCGACGCCGGTGACGATGAGCCGGCCTTCAATCCCCGAGATCATCTCGACCGCCTGGGCGAAAGGCGCGGCCAGCCCATTCTCCAGCGCCTCGGCGAGGGCTGCGACACCGGCCTGTTCTGTCGCCACCGTCCTCAGCGCCGAAGCGATCGAGGCTTGCCTGTCCAAAGGCTTCTTATCCAGGGATCCCGCATGCATGGCTGATGCGATTAGCGCTTTGCCGGCGCGCTGTCCAACGGAAATGGCCCCAGGCATATCGCCCGAACGTGTGCGGTGGTTCAGACGACGGCAGGCGAGAAAACGCACGCGGTATGAATCCCTTTGGAAATCAGCGCTTCAGGCAGCTGACGGGCCGCTGCCTCAACCCTCCGTTAACCATCCCCATTTACGGTTCGGTAAGTATGGCGCGCGTGCGCCGCGCAAGCAGTGGTGGCGATGTCCGGGGTCCAGCCAGAAAATTCGACGGGACGTGGGGGCAAGGCGGTCTGCGCCTTGCTGCTGGCAACCAGCATGTTTGCCTTGCTGCGCCCAACGGCGCTCCATGCCCAGGAAACCGAACTGCGCGGCGAAGTTTCGGAATCGGCGATCCTGTCCGACCAGCAGCGCAAGGCGAGACAGCTGGCCTTGGCAGCGCAGGGTCAACAGCCGGCCAACGCCGCGCAGGACAACGCGCCGGCCCGCACCTATCT
>NZ_RZPB01001184.1:0-1260 GCF_003998535.1 Mesorhizobium sp. M7A.F.Ca.AU.002.02.1.1
TTGGCGGTTCCTTACGGCCGCCGACCAGAATGCCGCCGGCCGAATCGAGCAGGCTCGCGCCCACATACGCGGCGATCTGGTAGCGGTCAGCGACGATACCCGCCGCGCGTGCCGCCCGGCTGTTTGCGCCGACAGCCTCGAAATTGCGCCCGAAGGTCGTCGCCTTGACGACGAAAATGACGACAATAGCCATCGCTACTGCCAAATAGGCGAGCTGCGTGATGCCAAATATCTTGCCGTTGGCGAATGCCGCTATCGACCCGGGTACCGACACCGGTGTGCCGCCCGAAATCTTGACGTTCATGCCATAGAGCAGCGCGTTCATGCCGATTGTGGCCACGATCGGCGCAACACGAACCTTGCTGACGAGCAGGCCGCTGATCAGCCCCGCTACAGCTGCCGCGGCGAAAGCGTAAAAGAGTGCCAGGACGACACTGCCCTCGGCATTCGGTTGGCTCTCCGAGAAGTAACAGACGATGACAGCGCTGAGCGAAACCATCCCCGGCACGGACAGATCGATGCCGCCCTGCTGGATGACGAGTGTCTGACCCAGGCTGACCAGGGCCAGGATCGCGGCAAAGGGAAGCATTCCGCTCATCGCTCCGGTGCCAAGACTCTGCGGGGCGATCAGGCCGCCGAAGACGAACAGGACCAGCGTTGCCGCCGCGATACCCGCGGTCGGCCCACCAGCTGAGGCAAACCAACTGCTCGGTCCGGATGCACCTTCTCCTAAGGCCGTGACCGGCTTTGGCTTCTCTGAAGGATTTTCCACGTGTCTTGTCCTTCTGCGGATTCGCGGCATCGAACTTGTCGGTTAAAGCAGTGCGGATCTTGCTCCGCTGGCCAGACAGATTTCGCTGATCCGCAGCTTCTGGCTGGAGAGCCGGGACGGGAATGTCTGTTCGAGCCGCGACTCGTGAACGGGTATGACCCGTCGAGACTCATGGCCGACCTGTTTCATCATGGCTTCGGTGGCCATGATCAGATTGATCTGGCTGCCGGTGGCCAGGCCGACAGGGAGATACATGTCATCGATCTTGAGCTGTTCGGAGGCGCCGTTCAGGTTCTCGAACTGGTAAACAAGATCACCGGCAAGCACCCAGGTGTCCTGGGAATCCGTCTTGCCATCATTGCGCACCGTCACCCACATGCATGCGAAGGTGTGGCTGTCATAAGCGACGTGAAGATCGATGCCGGGGAATACGTTTTCCATGGCGCCATCGACCGCAATGAGGCGCTTGTCGCGCGCCAGCTGCACAC
>NZ_RZPB01001185.1:0-1258 GCF_003998535.1 Mesorhizobium sp. M7A.F.Ca.AU.002.02.1.1
GGCTGGCGGCGGCAGGGCTGGCGTCCGGTGCTGGCCTGACCGTCACACTGGTCGACGACCAGCAGAGCCCCGGCGGATCGCTCGGCCATCGTGCCGCGGAGATCGACGGCAAGCCGGCGGCCGTATGGGGCAAGGAGACGATTGCCGGGCTTGCCGCTGGCGGTCACCTCATCCTGCCTTCGACCACCGCCTTCGGCATTTACGACCACAATCTGGTCGGGCTGAACCAGCGTCATCTCGACGGCCGGCCGGATACGCTGTGGCGGGTCAGGCCGCGCCAGATCGTGCTGGCGACCGGCGCCATCGAGCGGCCGCTGCCTTTCGCCAACAACGATCTGCCGGGCATCATGTCGGCGGATGCGGCGTTCGCCTATCTCCGGCGCCACGCTGTGCTGGTCGGCCGCCGCATCATCGTCGCCACCAACAATGACAGCGCCTATGAGGTGGCGGGGGCGCTTGCCGAGGTTGGCGCCGAAGTCAGGCTTGTCGATATCCGGCGTGACGGCGCGCCTGCGGCGGCGGCCAATGTCCGGCTGATCAAGGGGCGTTCTCTCGCATCCGCCAGCGGCAAGCTGCGCGTCGACGGCGTGACGCTCGACGACGGCACGAGGTTCGATGCCGATTGCGTTGTGGTCTCCGGCGGGTGGACGCCGACCATCCATCTCTTCGGCCAGGCCAAGGGCAAGCTCGCCTGGAGCGATGCGCGCGCGGCCTTCCTGCCGGGCGAACCGGTCGGCGGTATCGCCGTGGTCGGCGCCGCAGCCGGCGCGGTCTCCTTGTCGGAGGTGTTTGCCGGCGTGGAAAAGGCATTCGCCGGCAAGGAGAACGCGGCAACACCACGCAGCACCGGGCCGGAGGCGACGGACGGCATTCTCCCGGCCTGGCCGATGCCGGGCTCGAAAGGCCGCATCTGGATCGACTACCAGAACGACGTGACGGTGAAGGACGTCGAGCTGGCCGCACGCGAAAACTTCGTCTCGGTCGAACATCTGAAGCGCTACACCACGCTCGGCATGGCGACCGACCAGGGCAAGACCTCCAACCTGCCCGGGCTGGCGCTGATGGCAGGGATTACCGGCCGCACGGTGCCGGAGGTCGGCACCACCACCTACCGGCCGCCGTTCACGCCGGTGCCGCTGGCAAGCTTTGCCGGCGCGCGCGTCGGTGAATTGATGGCGCCGGTACGGCGGCTGCCGCTCGAAAACGTCCATCGCGCCAGCGGCGCTGTCTTCCAGGAATATGGCGGCTGGCTGCGGCC
>NZ_RZPB01001186.1:0-1255 GCF_003998535.1 Mesorhizobium sp. M7A.F.Ca.AU.002.02.1.1
GTCGACCGTGAACAATCCGAGCCCTAAGCGGCGACCGGCTTCGGCCGGATTTGAAGCAGGGCAATCAAGAGCGACAAAAACCCCTTCAGCCACCTGAGCAGGAGGGAGAAGTTGTAGCCGGCGGCGGCCAGGATGGCGTTGAGGGTGTCGCCCTGCTGGCCGGCGAGGTAGTTGCGGCCCATTCTGTGTTCGCTCTTGATGTGGCCGATGACGGGCTCGACCGCCGACCGCCGTCGCATCTGGCGCTTGATGGCTGGGGTGACGCGGCGTTTCTGGCCCGCGGTGAAGACCCTGAGCTTGTGGCTCTGCGGTGCGTTGTGGCCGCGATAGCCGGCGTCGGCGAGGATGCGGCCGATCTCGTTGCCGATGGTCTTTTCCATGTCGGGGATGACGCTTGCCAGCGTGTGGCCGTCATAGGGATTGCCGGGCAGTGCTTTTGCATGCAGGGCGAACTGGCCGCCCCTGGAGCGCTTCAGCGTGGTGGCCACCGACACCTTCACCCCGAACTCGTAGGGCGCATGCGCCTTGCCCTTGCCGATGCATTCCACCTCGTGTGCGTGCAGGCTGTAGATCTTGCGGCCGCGCTGGCGCTGGCGTTGCTCGAGAACGGTGGCGGCCTGGTAGAGCGGCCATTTGAACAGCGCGTCCAGCCCCTGATCGCCGGCGATCTGGCGACCAATGTCGCGAATGGTCCGGCCGAGATAGGTCTTGAGCTTGCGTAGCGCCTTGTTGGCCCGCTTGAACTGCTTGGCGTGGGCATAGCGCTGGTGGCTGATCAGCGCCAGCTTGCCGACCCGCACATAACTCTGGCGCAAATGGAGACCCGTCCTCTTGGCCAGCCGCACCAGCCGTTCGCGTGCCCGATGGATGAGCTTGGCGTCGGTCGGGAACATGACGTTCTTCGGCTGCACGGTGGTGTCGACGATCACCTGGCGCGTGTCGGCCGGTTTCATCGCCCCGGTCTTGACCGCGAGGCTGAGGCTCTCCTGCAACAGCACCATAATCCGCTCCTCGCCCATACGGCTGCGCCAACGCGTCATCGAGGAGCGGTCGAACGGCAGCGTATGGCAAAAGAACGTCTCGCCGGTGAGATACTGGAAATAAGGGTTCTCCACCCAGCGCTCGCACAGCACCTCATCCGACAGGTTGAAGGTGTGCTTGAGGATCGCCAGCCCCGCCATCAGCCGGGTCGGCAGCGGCGGCATGCCGGGGCCGTCCGAATAGACGGCGCCGAAACGCTCCTCCAGCACCGGCC
>NZ_RZPB01001187.1:0-1245 GCF_003998535.1 Mesorhizobium sp. M7A.F.Ca.AU.002.02.1.1
GGTCCGGGGTGATCGGCTGCTCGATACGCTGAGGCAGAAAGCCCGGCGCCACCACGGGAATGAAGGACACCTTGCACAAATCGACCCATTCCACCCGCGCATCGCCCTTGTCGACCCAGTGCAGGATCAGGTCGGCTTCGTCGTCGAAGAGACGCTCCCATGGGCCGCCCACCGCTTCGAAATGCAGATGCAGGCGCGTGCCGGGCAACTGTGCGAAGAATCGCCCGAGCATGCCCAGCACCTGCGGGCGCGGGCACAGGTCGCCGATCACCACATGGATCTCGCTTTCCTCACCCATCGCCAACTGGGCGGCATGGACGCGCAAACCGTCCATCTCGCGCAGCAGCGATAGCGCTCGGCGGTGGAACGACAGCCCGGCCTCGGTCGGACGCACGCGATAGCCGCTGCGATCCAAAAGGACGAGGCCGAGCTGTCGCTCCAGCTTGGCGACGGCGGCGAACACCGCGGGGTGCGAGCGATACAGCATGGCCGCCGCAGGCTGAAAACCGCCGGTGCGGACCACCGCATCGAAGCATTGCAGATCGTGCAGGGTGAATTCGGCCATGTCAGTTTTTGTTACAGAGATTGTCTTATCTTTGTAATATCAACAAAATCGCTCCACAGCTAGGCTCTGTCTCGTTCAACGTTCCAGAAGGAATCTTCATCATGAATGAGCTGAATTTCGTCACAACGGGCGATGGCACGCGCATCGCCTACCGCTTCGACGGCGAGGCAAGCAAGCCGGTGCTGGTGCTGTCGAATTCCATCGGCACCACGCTGCACATGTGGGATGGGCAGGTCGGCGAATTGTCGAAGCATTTTCGTGTCCTGCGCTACGATTTTCGCGGCCATGGCGGATCGAGCGTTCCGGTCGGCGCCTATTCGCTGGACCGGCTTGGCCGCGACGTCATCGAGTTGCTCGATGCGCTCGACCTGCAACGCGTACATTTCCTTGGCCTGTCGCTCGGCGGGTTCGTCGCGCAGTGGCTCGGCATCCACGCGCCCGAGCGGATCGACCGGCTGATCCTGAGCAACACCTCGTCGCATCTGGCGCCGGCAAGCTATTTCGACGAGCGGATCGCTGCGGTGCGCCAGGCGCGGGACATGTCGGAAACCGCCGAGACGTTCCTGAGCAACTGGTTCCCCGCGTCGCTGGTTGCCGCCAACGAGCCTGTGGTCGAAGACTTTCGCGCCATGCTGCTGGCTATCGACCGGCAGGGCCTGGCGGGTCTGTTCGCGGCGGTT
>NZ_RZPB01001188.1:0-1244 GCF_003998535.1 Mesorhizobium sp. M7A.F.Ca.AU.002.02.1.1
GTGTAATTCGGGCAATCACCAGGTCTGCGAGCACCAGACACAGCCTGGCTTCACCGGCTGGGGCTCGTTTGCCGAATATGTCGCCATCGAACATGCCGACACCAATCTTGTGCGCCTGCCCGACGAGATGGAATTCGCCACCGCCGCCAGCCTCGGCTGCCGCTTCGTCACTTCGTTTCGAGCCATTGTCGACCAGGGCCGGGTGAAGCCGGGCGAATGGGTCGCGGTGCATGGCTGCGGCGGCGTCGGCCTGTCGGCGATTATGATTGCCAGCGCCATGGGCGCCAATGTCATCGCCATCGATCTCACCGACGAGAAACTGGATTTCGCCAAAAAGATCGGCGCCGTCGCCACCATCAATGCATCTACGACGCCGAACGTGGTCAAGGCGGTCAAGCAGATCACCAATGGCGGCGCGCATATGTCGATGGACGCGCTCGGCCACCCCACCACCTCGTTCAATTCGATATCCAATCTGCGCCGGCGCGGCCGCCATGTGCAGGTCGGCCTGATGCTGGGCGAGCATGCCCGGCCGCAGGTGCCGATGGACAAGGTGATCGCCTTCGAGCTCGAAATCCTCGGCAGCCACGGCATGCAGGCCTACCGCTACCAGGCGATGATGGACATGATCCGCAACGGCAAGCTGAAGCCCGAACTGCTGGTCGGCAAGAGGATCAGTCTCGACGAGGCGCCTGCGGCCCTGATGGCGATGGGCGGCTTCGAGGGCATTGGGATTGGGGTGGTGACGAAGTTTTAGGCGAGGACGGCACCGTCGTCAGGCGATCGCGCGTCGTGGCAATTCCTGCTTCGCGAATCGCTTGGCGCCTACGACGCAAAGCACCACGCCAAGCGTGACGACCACCATCAACGAACTGACCTGTTCGTGCAGCAGCGTCGCTGCCAGTGCCAGTCCGAAGAATGGCTGCAGCAGCTGCAACTGTCCGACCGCGGCGATGCCGCCTTGCGCCAGGCCGCGATACCAGAACACGAAGCCGATCAGCATGCTGAACAGCGAGACATAGGCAAGCCCCATCCACGCACTGACGCCGACGCCGTCGAACGACGGCGGCATGGTCAGCAGCGTCAGCACCAGCATGATCGGCAGCGACAGCACCAGCGCCCAGCAGATCACTTGCCAGCCGCCGAGCCTGCGCGACAGCGCGGCGCCCTCGGCATAGCCGAGGCCGCAAGCGATGATGGCAGCCAGCATCAGACCGTCGCCGACCGGCGAGGCAGTCACGCCC
>NZ_RZPB01001189.1:0-1240 GCF_003998535.1 Mesorhizobium sp. M7A.F.Ca.AU.002.02.1.1
GCTCAAAAGTACCGAGCCGCTCAGCGGCCGTGGCCGGTAATTCCCGAACAAAAAATCTAACAGTCGGCATTTGCCGATTGTTCGGGGCCGCGTCTTTCGGCCAGATTTTGGCTAGGTTTGCAGTGGCCAGCCATGAAGTAGGGCAGGTCGTTGATGATGCGGGGCCAATCAATGATGGAAACCGGATACGTTGTCGCGGCCGGATTATTTCCGTTTGCCGTTTCCTATACGCTCGTGGCAATGCTGCCGGGTGCCAATTTTGCCGTCGTTGCGCAGGCCGGGCTGACCGCGTCGCGTGCTACGGCGCTTTCCGCTGCCGCCGGTATCGCCCTTGGCGCAAGTTCGCTGGCGGCCGTCGTCGCGACGGGGGTCGGTTCATTGCCGCACGAGGGCATCGCGCATCAGATAGCCGCCAGCCTCTACGGCGCACTGCTGGTCCTCATTGGATGAAACTCGATGCGGCGAGCTTGGTCGATCAAGACGGGACCGGATGAGCCGAAACCGGTCGCAAACGTTCGGCACTTCCGGCTGGGTTTTGTCACTGCGGTGGCAAATCCCGCAACTGCAATATTTTTCGCCTCTTCAACGCTGAACTTAAATCTCCGCGGGGCGACTTACCTAACCGTGGTCGCATTGGTGTTTGCCATTGCGATCGCCTGGTTTGGTCTTCTTGGCCTTTGCATTTCCCAACCTGTAACACAGCGGTTCTACAGACGTTTCCGAAAGCATGCGGATATCGTCCTGGGAGGTGCCCTGGTGGCGCTCGGCTTCGCCGCGCTTGGGTCTTTGAAGGGCTAAAACATGTAGCGGTCTAGACTAGACTAGGACGTGACAGTCCAATCGTCGGCATTCGCGATTTCAGCTCTCGGGCGTTCACCGTTGGGGCGGTACGTCTGACGATCGGTGCTGCAGGTGGACCGGACAGGGTCGCGCTCACTGCAATTTGCTAGGACGGCAAGCGACGACCGGGCCGCACTCGCGCCATCGGCGATTAGCGACGCACTCCCGACGATCTCCAGTCCCCGAAGATCGGCTCGCCTGCGCGGTTTAATAGAACGGCGAATATGGCTCCCGGTCCGCTCGTGTGAAGACGGAGATGGGCTGGTCAATCCGCGCGACAACGCCCGCTCCGAAATTAATCCCAGTTCCGTCGCAGACACCAAATATGTTCGACCGCGTTCCGATCAGCACATTGACCGGTTTCCCGGCTTGGACGGGGTATGTGCTGTTGTGAATGAAA
>NZ_RZPB01000118.1:0-11702 GCF_003998535.1 Mesorhizobium sp. M7A.F.Ca.AU.002.02.1.1
GGCCTGATGCGCAGCTATTCGATCTCGGGCATTCCGGTGGTCGAGAACGGCGGCAGCGGCGGCCACAAGATCGGCCGGCTGATCGGCATCCTGACCAATCGCGACGTGCGCTTTGCGTCCGATCCGGCGCAGAAGGTCCATGAACTGATGACCCGTGACAACCTGATCACGGTCAAGGAGAACGTCGACCAGGACGAGGCCAAGCGCCTCCTGCACCAGCACAGGATCGAAAAGCTGGTGGTCGTCGACAGGCAGGGCAATTGCGTCGGACTGATCACCGTCAAGGATATCGAGAAGTCGCAGCTCAATCCGCACGCCACCAAGGACGCACAGGGCCGCCTGCGCGCCGCCGCCGCCACCAGCGTCGGCGATGACGGTTTCGAGCGCGCCGAACGCCTCATCGATGCCGGCGTCGACCTTCTGGTGATCGACACCGCGCATGGCCACTCGCAGCGCGTGCTCGACGCCGTCACGCGGGCGAAAAAACTATCCAACTCCGTCCGCATCCTGGCTGGCAATGTCGCCACCGCCGCGGGCACGCAGGCGCTGATCGACGCCGGCGCCGACGCCGTCAAGGTCGGCATCGGCCCGGGTTCCATCTGCACCACCCGCATCGTTGCCGGCGTCGGCGTGCCGCAGCTCTCAGCCATCATGTCGGCGGTCGAGACGGCGCACAAATCCGGCGTCTCGGTGATCGCCGATGGCGGCATCAAATATTCCGGCGATCTGGCCAAGGCGCTCGCCGCAGGCGCCAGTGCGGCCATGATCGGCTCGCTGCTGGCCGGAACCGACGAAAGCCCGGGCGAGGTCTATCTGCACCAGGGCCGCTCCTTCAAGGCCTATCGCGGCATGGGCTCGGTCGGCGCCATGGCCCGCGGCTCGGCCGATCGCTACTTCCAGGCCGAGGTGCGCGACACGCTGAAACTGGTCCCGGAAGGCATCGAAGGGCAGGTTCCCTACAAAGGACCTGTGTCTGGCGTGCTGCACCAGCTTGCGGGCGGCTTGAAAGCCGCTATGGGTTATGTTGGTGGCCGCGACCTTGCCGATTTCCGCGAGCGCGCCACCTTTGTGCGCATATCCAATGCCGGACTTCGTGAAAGCCACGCCCATGACGTCACGATTACCCGCGAAAGCCCGAACTATCCCGGCGGAGCCTGACCAGTACGGGCTCGGGCGGAGCCTGACGGCAACGATCCTGCGGCTGCCGCGCCACGCAGGCGCACTCTGTTTCCTGTCGGCGGTGGTTTTCATCGCCATGACGGCTATGGAATTCCTCTACTTCCGCCAGTTGAGCGGCGGCTTGCCATCACTCGACATGCGTATTTTCGGTTTCACTCCGGACGAAGGCATGGCCTGGCTGACGGCACTCGGCCGGCGCGGCGGCGAGATCATTCTCGTCTGGCACTATCTGACCTTCGATCTGTTGTTCCCGGCGCTGCTGTCTGTGACGCTGGTCAGCCTGATCCTGGCCACCGGCCGGCGATTGAAGGCTTTCCGCGTGCAGCCGGTGCAGCTGCAGTCGATCTTCGCGCTGGTCCTGGTGCTGCCCTACACGCTTGCCGACTACGCCCAGAACATCGCGGTAGCGCGGCTTCTGTCCGATTTCCTGTCGGCGAATCCGGACTCGCTGTCTTTGGCTTCGGCGCTCACCGTCACCAAATTCGCGCTTTTCGCCGTCCCGGTGATCGTCATTGCCGCCTTCTGGCTGGCAGGCCAGAAACGCCTGGCCTGATGCCGCGCGCAAAGCTCAGCCCGCTAGGGGAAACTTCGTGAACCAGACCACGATCTTCTGGCCTGTTCTGGCGCATGTGCTGCTGATCTACATCGTCTACTGCGTCCTGGGTCGCCGCAGATACGGCGCAATCAGGTCAGGCGAGGCGAAGCCAGCTCAGTTCAAGGTGCGTTCGACCGAGCCGGCCTCCAGCGTCACCGTTGCCGCCAATCTCACCAACCAGTTCGAGCTGCCGGTGCTGTTCTATGTGCTGTGCCTGACGCTGCACCTGACCAACGGCGTCAACTATCTGACCCTGGCGCTGATGTGGATTTTCGTCGCATCGCGCTATTTCCACGCCTGGGTTCACCTGACCAGCAACAATCTGCTGCTGCGCAGCCGCTCGTTCTTCGTCAGTGCGGTGATTCTCCTGCTGGGATGGATCTGGTTCGCCCTACACCTGCTCGGCGTGGTTTGAGCAGAGCACCTTTTCCTTCTCCCGCAAGGGGAGAAGGAAAGTCCGCGAGGGACGTCTACAGGTCGAACACCGCAATCTTGCGCTTGTCGAACTTGATGCCGATCTCGCCGCGCACCAGCTTGAGCGCGGCCTCGCCGAACACCGCGCGCCGCCAGCCCTGCAGGGCCGGTACGTCGGCGTCCTCGCCCTCGGCGGCGATACGGTCGATGTCGTCGCTGGAGGCCAGCACCTTGGACGCGACGCCTTCCTTTTCGGCGACGATCCGCAGCAGCACCTTCAACAGTTCCGCCGCGGCGCTCGAGCCCTCGGGCGGCTGGAAACTCTTTGGCAGTTTCGGCATCTGCTCCTTGGGCAAGGCAAGGGCGGTGTTGACCGCGCCGAGCAGCGCCGTTGCCGTCGACGAGCGCTCCCAGCCCTTCGGCGTCGTGCGCAGCTTGCCAAGGGCTGCCGCGTCGCGCGGCGCCTGCTGCGCCACCTCGTAGATCGCGTCGTCCTTCAGCACGCGGCCGCGCGGCACGTCGCGTTCGCGCGCCTCGCGCTCGCGCCACGCCGCAACGCCCTGCACGATCGCCAGTTCCTGCGGCTTGCGCAGCCGCATCTTCAGCCGTTTCCAGGCGTCCTCGGGGTGCGGATCATAGGTCTCGCGCGAGGTCAGCACCTCCATTTCCTCGTTGAGCCAATGGGCGCGGTTTTCGCGCGCCAGTTCGGCGCTGAGGTGCTGATAGACCTCGATCAGATGGGTGACGTCGGCCAGCGCATAGTCGAGCTGCTTGTCGGAAAGCGGCCGGTGGCGCCAGTCGGTGAAGCGCGACGACTTGTCGAGCCGCGCGCCGGTGATGCGCTGCACGAGCTGATCGTAGGAAACGCTGTCGCCGAAGCCGCAGACCATCGCCGCCACTTGCGTGTCGAACACTGGATGCGGAACCAGATCGCCGAGATGGACGATGATTTCGATGTCCTGCCGCGCGGCGTGGAAGACTTTGACCACCGCCTCGTTGGCCATCAGCCTGAAGAACGGCTTCAGGTCGATATCGGGAGCCAGCGGATCGATCAGTGCCGTCACGCCGGGAGCGGCCATCTGGATCAGGCACAGGATCGGCCAAAACGTCGTTTCTCGAATGAATTCGGTGTCGACAGTGACGAAATCCGACTTTTCGAAAGCGGCGAGAACGGTCTCGAGTTCTTTCTGGGTGGTGATGACGTGCATCAAATCGCTTTTGGCAGGAGTAAGGTCTTCCTAGATTTCAGCCGCCGGGGCTTTCGTCAAGCTTTGGCACCGCCATCATGAGGTTCCCGGACCGTCGGAATCGCCGTTTCTCCTGGCCAGCCGCGCGAAAACCGTCGAAGTGCGCAGGAGCGCAATGAAGCGGCCGCGCCTGCCCGCCGGCACGCCGGACCGAGCCTGCATGCGGTAGAGGATGACAGCGATGAAGATCGCATAGACCACCGCGCTGAATACAAACAGGGCGCCCGGTCCGAAATATTGCATCGCCGTCGAGGCGGCGAACGGGCCGCCGATCGCGCCGAAGGAATAGAACAGCATCAGCGCCGCGTTGATCAGCACGAACTCGCCGGTGTCGGCGCGATCGTTGGAGTGGGCCGCCGACAACGAATAGAGCGGCATGGCGAAACAGCCGAAGATGAAGACGAGGACGAAGTTGAGCAGCGGATTGCTACCGGCGATGAACACCAGCGCCAGCGCCGAAAGCATCGCGCAGCAGGTCGTCATCAGCAGCACCCGGCGCCGGTCCCAGCGGTCGGAGAGGTAGCCGAGCGGATACTGGATGATGGCGCCGCCGAAGATGCCGACGCTGACGAAGGTCACGACATCGGCGACCGACATGCCGATCTGCTCGGCATAGACCGGGGACAAGGTGCGAAAGGCGCTGTTGGTGACGCCGACGGCGATGCAGCCGAAGCAGCCCAGCGGCGAAATCCGCCAGACGCGCGCCAGGTCGAGCTTGACCTCTTCGGGTGGTGTCGGGTTGGAGCGGTCGCCGAGCGACACCGGCACCAGCGACAGCGTGATCATCATCGACATGATGGCGAAGATAGCGAAACCGCCAGCGCCGAAGATCGGGATCAGGAACTGGGCTGATGTCACCGAACCGATGTCGACCATCCGGTAGATCGCCAGCACGCGTGCCCGATCGTGATTGCTGACGCCGGAATTCAGCCAGCTTTCGACGATGGTGAACAGCCCGGCGAAGCAGAAGCCGCCGGCAAGACGCACCGCGCACCACATCACCGGATCGATGACCAGCACCAGGAGCAAGGTGCCGACTGAGGCGATTGCCGCCAGCGCCGAAAATGCCCTGATATGGCCGACCGCCTTCATGATGCGGGTGATGGCTAGGCAGCCGAGCAGGAAGCCGGCGAAGTAGAAGGTGCCCATCAGGCCTATGTCGGAAGCGGAAAACCCTTCCTGCGCGCCGCGCAGCGCGATCAGCGTGCTCTGCAGCCCATTGCCGCCGAGCAGGATGCCTGCGGCGAGAAGAAGCGGGATCATCGGGCGGATGGAGGACATGAAGAGGCGATCACGTGTCGGTGATCCCTTCTTGGACCATCGCCCTGGCCAACGCCAGCAGCAATTCCCGGCAAACTACAGCGAGGATATGTCCAACTCTTCGTGGAAGGTCCAAACGCTTATGAACGGGCCGTCGTTTAGGTTCTTGCTATAGATCGTCATGATCACCTGTTGCCGTTGATCGTCGCGCGGAGGCAACTGACCGGTGATGAGCCGGAAACCGTCGGGATCTACGCCAACAGCGAATTGCTGTTCCGGGTCGATACGATCGTAGTCGATTATGAGCCGCGATCCGTCGAACTGCTCCCGCATCGATTCGTCGTTCGGAAAGTCACCATCGGAGAGGGCTTTGAACCGCGCCCAATCGTCTATGCGAGCCGCGTCAAGCAGGTTGACGATGCGGCTGCGCTCTTGAGGTGTCAGAAAGAGCTTCTGGTTTTGCATATCCTGATCTCATTTGCCGTAAACGTAGCGGTAGAGGATATCGCTATCCATTGTGCCGCCCAAGTTTACAACGGATGTCCTGTCGAAGCCGCTTGCCTTGACAAATCCGGCCTCCCATGCGCTTTTCGCGCAAATTTTGAGGCCGGGCTTGATGCTTGGCCTGCAACCCAGCACCCCGGACTTTACCAATGACAATGCACCGTTACCGCAGCCATACCTGTGCCCAGTTGAGGAAGAGCGACGTCGGCTCGACCGTTCGCCTGTCCGGCTGGGTGCATCGCGTGCGCGATCATGGCGGCCTGCTCTTCATCGACCTGCGCGACAATTATGGCCTGACCCAGATCGTCGCCGATCCGGATTCGCCTGCCTTCAAGGTCGCCGAGACCGTGCGCGGCGAGTGGGTCATCCGCGTCGACGGCGAGGTCAAGGCGCGCTTGCCCGAGACCACCAACGCCAATCTGCCGACCGGCGAGATCGAGATCTTCGCCCGCGAGATCGAGGTGCTGTCGGCGGCCAAGGAATTGCCGCTGCCGGTGTTCGGCGAGCCTGACTATCCCGAGGATATCAGGCTGAAATACCGTTTTCTCGACCTGCGCCGCGAGACGCTGCACAAGAACATCATTGCGCGGACAAAAATCATCGCCGAAATGCGCAAGCGCATGGGCGAGGTCGGCTTCACCGAATTCTCGACGCCGATCCTGACCGCGTCGTCGCCGGAAGGCGCGCGCGACTTCCTGGTGCCGTCGCGCATCCATCCCGGCACCTTCTATGCGCTGCCGCAGGCGCCGCAGCAGTATAAGCAGCTGATCATGGTGTCGGGCTTCGACCGCTATTTCCAGATCGCGCCCTGCTTCCGCGACGAGGACCCGCGTGCCGATCGCCTGCCCGGCGAATTCTACCAGCTCGACCTCGAAATGAGCTTCGTCGAGCAGGACGACGTGCTGTCGACCATGGAACCTGTCATGCGCGGGGTCTTCGAGACCTTCGCCAACGGCAAGCCGGTGACGCAGAATTTCCAGCGCATTCCCTATGATGTGGCCATGCGCAAATACGGCTCCGACAAGCCGGACCTGCGCAACCCGATCGAGATGCAGGCCGTCTCCGATCATTTTCGCGATTCCGGCTTCAAGGTGTTCGCCAACATCCTGGCCAGCGACCCGAAGGCCGAAGTGTGGGGCATTCCCGCCAAGACCGGCGGCAGCCGCGCCTTCTGCGACCGCATGAATTCCTGGGCGCAGGGCGAGGGCCAGCCGGGGCTGGGCTATATCTTCTGGCGCAAGGAGGGCGACAAGCTCGAAGGCGCCGGTCCGCTCGCCAAGAACATCGGCGAGGAGCGCACCGAGGCGATCCGCCTTCAGCTCGGCCTTGCCGATGGCGACGCCGCCTTCTTCGTTGCCGGCGACCCGAAGAAGTTCGTCTCCTTCGCGGGGGCTGCGCGCACCCGTGCCGGCGAGGAGCTGAACCTTGTCGACCGCGAGCGTTTCGAGCTGTGCTGGATCGTCGACTTCCCGTTCTTCGAGTGGAACGAGGAAGAGAAGAAGATCGACTTCGCCCACAACCCGTTCTCGATGCCGCAAGGTGGCATCGATGCGCTGAATGGCGAGGACCTGCTCGGCATCAAGGCGTTCCAGTACGACATGGTCTGCAACGGTTTCGAGATCGCCTCAGGCGGTATCCGCAACCATCTGCCCGAAACCATGGTCAAGGCGTTCGAGACGGTAGGGCTGGACCGCGCCACGGTCGAGGAGCGCTTCGGCGGCCTCTATCGTGCCTTCCAGTATGGCGCACCGCCGCATGGCGGCATGGCCGCCGGCGTCGACCGCGTCGTCATGCTGCTGCTCGGCGCCAAGAACCTGCGTGAGATCACCATGTTCCCGATGAACCAGCAGGCCTATGATCTGTTGATGAATGCACCCTCGGAAGCGAGCCCGCAGCAGCTTCGCGACCTGGCGCTGCGCGTTGCCGTGCCCAAGAAGGACGCCTGATCGCGCGCTTTGGGCGATGCTTTAAAGAACCGCCCGAACCGATTCTTTCGATTCGCTAATCCCAAGAAAAAGCCCGGCATCGCTGCCGGGCTTTTCGCATAGCGAGATCGCTTCGATCAGTCTTCGTTGGCCTTGACGGTGACACCGAGCGTCTTGGGCCGATCGAGCGGGTTGGACATGGCACCCGCCATGATCAGCGCGAACGGCACGGATGCCGGCGGCTCGGCCGAGATTTCGAGGCTCTTCGGATCGTCGAGGAATTTGCTGACCGCGGCCGTAACCTGCGCAGTCAGTTCCGGATTGTTGAGCTGCGCCATGCCGAACGGCACGATCGCCTTGGCCTGGTTGGCGATGTCCTTGCCGGACATGCCTTGCTGCTTGCCGACATAGTCCAGAACCTTGTTGGTCAGCGAATCGTCGTCGAAGCGGATCGAGGCGCTGTTGAACGAAAGCTGCTGCAACAGGCCGAGCATGGCCATGCCTTGCGCCGAATTGTCGGCGCCTTCCGGCTGTGCCGCCATCTTCTTCTGCATTTCCTGCAGCGACTTGATGAAGTCCAGCGTGTAGCCGCCGAGATTGAAGGTCATGCCGAGCGTGCCGGCATTCTCGACCGAGATGTCGTATTTCGACAGTTCCATCTTGCCGTCCGTGGGCTGCCAGGTGCCGGCCATTTCGAGATTGCCCGCGATGTTCTGGTAGCCGAGCGCGTTGATGACTTCCTTGGACTTGGGATCGTCCACCAGCGTCAGGTCGGCATTGAATTTTTCCGTGGTGGCGGTGAATTCCATCGCCTTGCCGTCCGCCGGCGGCGTGATCTCGATGGCAAGCCCGTCCATCGAGAAGGCGGTCTTGTCGGCGACCTTGACGGTCATGTTCGAGAGTTCGGCGGACTTGTACATCATCAGCGAGCCCAGCGGGCCGGTGGAACCGTCGGCCGGAACTGTCATGTCGTGGATGACGAAGGGGCTGAGGTCGAGGGTGACGCCGTCCTTGCTGTGTGTGAAGGCAGCCGTTGATACGGTGGCGATGTCATAGCCGCCATTTGCCTCGGTCACGCCTTCGAGTTTGACGTCGCCGATGGGAAGCGCTTCCTTCTCCGCCGCCGGTTTGATGGCAACGCCCTGCAGCACCATGCTGGTGTTGTCGCCGGTCACCCCGGTCCAGGTGATGTCGACACCTTGTGCGACAAGCGCTGCCTTCAGCCGGTCGGCCACTGCCGTATCCTGTGCGAGGGCCGCATTCAGCGGCAGCGTGAGCAAGAAGGTCGAAAAAGCCAGTTTCTTGAGAATTGAGCGTTTGATTGTCATCGCAAGGTCCCTGAGAGTGTCCTGAAATTGTTTTTTCAATTATTTGCGCCATCACCATTCCGTGACGAACTGGACCGGAAAAAGGCGTGTCCCGGCACATTGGTCAAAAATCGCGGTGAAAGGCAAACCCGATCCCACCGTCTTTGCGCAAACCGGTGAATTTGTCATGAAGAGCCGATAGCCGGATATCGTCGCGCTTGGCGATAGAGCCCGCATGTAACAGGCTGATGTTGGCCGACATCCGCTGGGGTATGGTTTCATGTTGCAGAAAGGCCGGTATCTCCGTCGGGCTCTTGCCGCGAATCACCCGCTCGGCTAGTCCGAGCCCATGGGAAAAAGGCTTTTGCCGCCTGAAAATGGCGGTGGCGATCACATCGAGCCGGTCGATCTGAAGAAGGCGCTGGAAGAGCGCTATCTGGCCTATGCGCTGTCGACCATCATGCACCGGGCGCTGCCCGATGTGCGCGACGGACTGAAGCCGGTCCATCGCCGCATCATGCACGCCATGCGCCTGCTGCGGCTCAACCCCGATCAGGGCTTTGCCAAATGCGCCCGCATCGTCGGCGAGGTGATGGGCAAGTTCCACCCGCATGGCGACCAGTCGATCTATGACGCGCTGGTGCGGTTGGCGCAGGATTTCTCGATGCGTTATCCCCTGGTCGACGGGCAGGGCAATTTCGGTAACATCGACGGTGATAACGCCGCCGCCATGCGCTACACCGAAGCGCGCATGACCGATGTGGCGACCGAACTTTTGTCCGGCATCACCGAGGATGCCGTCGATTATCGGCCGACCTACAATGAAGAAGACGAGGAGCCGGTGGTTTTGCCCGGCGCCTTTCCCAACCTTTTGGCCAACGGCTCGTCCGGCATCGCGGTGGGCATGGCGACATCGATCCCGCCCCACAACGCCGCCGAGCTTTGCGATGCCGCACTTCACCTGATCGAAAACCGGGACGCGCCGGTGGCGAAGCTGATGGACTTTGTCCAGGGGCCGGATTTCCCGACCGGCGGCATCATCGTCGACAGCCGCGCCTCGATCCTCGAAGCCTACGAAACCGGTCGCGGTGGCTTTCGCGTGCGCTCGAAGTGGTTCCAGGAGGACCAGGGCAGGGGCACCTGGAGCATCGTTGTCACCGAAATCCCGTACGGCGTGCAGAAGGCGCGGCTGATCGAGAAGATCGCCGAGCTGCTGATGGCGCGCAAGCTGCCGCTGCTCGAGGACATCAGGGACGAAAGCGCCGAGGACGTCCGCGTCGTGCTGGTGCCGAAGAGCCGTTCGGTCGACCCCGGCATCCTGATGGAATCGCTGTTCAAGCTGACCGAGCTCGAAAGCCGCTTCCCGCTCAACATGAATGTGCTGTCGCGCGGCAAGGTGCCCAACGTGCTGTCGCTGAAGGGCGTGCTGCAGGAGTGGCTCGAGCACCGCCGCGAGGTTTTGGTCCGCCGCTCGAAACATCGCCTCGGCGAAATCGAAAGACGGTTGGAGATACTTGCCGGCTACCTGATCGCCTACCTCAACATCGACGAGGTGATCAGGATCATCCGCGAGGAGGATGAGCCAAAGCAGGTCATGATGGCCCGCTGGTCGCTCACCGACACCCAGGCCGAAGCCATCCTCAACATGCGGCTGCGCGCTCTGCGCAAGCTTGAAGAATTCGAGATCCGCAAGGAATTCGACGGCCTGAGCGCGGAGAAAAAGCAGATCGAGGCACTGCTTGCTTCAAACGAGAAGCAGTGGGCGACGATCAAGTGGGAAGTCACCAACATCCGCGACAAGTTCGGTCCGGAGACCGAGCTCGGCAAGCGCCGCACCCAGTTCGCCGACGCGCCCGAGCATGATCTGACCGACATCGCCCATGCCATGATCGAGCGCGAGCCGGTCACCGTCGTCGTCTCGGAAAAGGGCTGGCTGCGGGCGATGAAGGGGCATCTGGCCGATCTCTCGACGCTGACCTTCAAAGAGGGCGACAGCCTCAAGCTCGCCTTCCATGCGCAGACCACTGACAAGGTGCTGGTCTTCGCCACCGGGGGCAAGTTCTACACCATCGGCGCCGACCGGCTGCCTGGCGGGCGCGGCCATGGCGAGCCGATCCGCATCATCGTCGATATGGACAATGACCAGGACATCGTCACCGCCTTCGTTCACGATCCGAAGCGCAAGCTGCTGCTGGCCTCGCACGACGCCAACGGTTTTATCGTGCCGGAGGAGGAAGTCGTTGCCAACACCCGCAAGGGCAAGCAGGTGATGAACGTCAAGGCGCCGGACGAAGCCAAGCGCTGCATCCCGGTCACCGGCGACCATCTCGCCATCGTCGGCGAGAATCGCAA
Organism: Mesorhizobium sp. M7A.F.Ca.AU.002.02.1.1; assembly: GCF_003998535.1. Classification (NCBI taxonomy): domain Bacteria; kingdom Pseudomonadati; phylum Pseudomonadota; class Alphaproteobacteria; order Hyphomicrobiales; family Phyllobacteriaceae; genus Mesorhizobium; species Mesorhizobium sp. M7A.F.Ca.AU.002.02.1.1. The sequence continues at coordinate 10,784 of NZ_RZPB01000118.1, forward strand.
AATGCTGGTGTTCGCGCTCGCAGAGATTCCGGAGATGGGCCGCGGCAAGGGCGTGCGCCTGCAGAAATACAAGGATGGCGGCCTTCTCGATCTCAAGCCGTTCACGCTGGAGAGCGGCCTCTCCTGGCAGGATTCAGCCGACCGCACCTTCACAAGGTCGCGCGAGGAACTGGCTGAATGGATCGGCGCCCGTGCCTCGGCCGGACGCATGGTGCCGAAGGGATTCCCGAGGACGGGGAAATTTGGGTAGCGAGTGAAGCTGCCGATCCCCCCTCGTGGGGGAGATGCCCGGCAGGGAGAGGGGGGCGCTGTCCCGCCGACGGTCGAGTTCACAGATACTCGATTGGTTTGCGGCTCACGGTCCAAATCCAAGGCCGCGATCCTTCACACCCCCCTCTGTCCTGCCGGGCCTCCCCCACGAGGGGGGAGATTGGCAGCTTCACCATCTCATTTGGACTATCGTCACGATTGCTGCACTATATCAGTGCATAGACAGGAGGGGTGTTTGGGAGAGCCAGGCGTTTGAAGGAAGCAAGAATCCAGAAACCGGAACGGCAGCAGCGCCTCTTCGGCCTGTCGACGCCGCTCAGGGCAGCCGTCATCCCGCCGCTGTCGGCGGCACGCTGGCTGCTGGTGCTGATCGTTGCCGCCGGCGTCTATTTCTTCCACGGCTTCCTGTTTCCGGTGCTGGCGGCGCTCGTCATCGCTTTCGCCAGCTGGCCGCTCTACCGCCGCCTGCTTGTCGCGGTCGGCGGCAACCGCACCATCGCCGCGACCTTCGCCATCCTGTTCATCCTCGCCTTCCTGGTGATCCCGATCGCGCTCGCCGGCACCTATGCGATCAACGAGGTCCGCGAATGGGTCGCCTGGGCGATCGAGACCAACCGCCACGGCGCGGTGACGCCACACTGGATCGCCA
>NZ_RZPB01001190.1:0-1240 GCF_003998535.1 Mesorhizobium sp. M7A.F.Ca.AU.002.02.1.1
GGACAGGACCGCGGCGGCGATCAGGCCCTTGTCGTTGATGGTTTTGGAGATCGGCGCCGGCAGCGGGCCGGAATTGCCGATACAGGTGGTGCAGCCGAAGCCGACCAGGTTGAAGCCGATCTGGTCGAGCTCCTTCTGCAGGCCGGATTTCTCCAGATATTCGGCGACCACCTGGCTGCCGGGAGCCAGCGAGGTCTTCACCCACGGCTTCTGCTTCAAACCGAGCCGGTTGGCATTGCGGGCCAAAAGACCGGCGCCGATCAGCACGCTCGGGTTCGAGGTGTTGGTGCAGGAGGTGATGGCGGCAATGACGACATCGCCGTGACCGAGATCATGGTCGGTGCCTTCGACGGCATAGCGCTTGGAGATTTCGGCCGCCTTCTTGTATTCGGTCTCCATCGCCTTGGCGAAGCCTTCCGGAATGCCTTCCAGGGCGACGCGGCCTTCAGGCCGCTTGGGGCCGGCCATCGACGGCACGACGGAACCAAGTTCGAGCTCGAGCAGATCAGTGAAGACAGGGTCGGCCGAGCCGGTTTCACGCCACAGGCCCTGCGCCTTGGCGTAGGCCTCGACCAGCGCGATGCGGTCCTCGCTGCGGCCGGACATTGTGAGATAGCGGATGGTTTCCGAGTCGACTGGGAAGAAACCGCAGGTGGCGCCATATTCGGGGGCCATGTTGCCGATGGTGGCGCGGTCGGCCAGCGTCATGTTGGAGAGGCCCGGGCCGAAGAACTCGACGAACTTGCCGACGACCCCCTTCTTGCGCAGCATCTGGGTGACGGTGAGCACGAGGTCGGTGGCGGTGACGCCCTCTTTCAGCTTGCCGGTGAGACGGAAGCCGATGACTTCCGGCAGCAGCATGGAGACCGGCTGGCCGAGCATGGCCGCCTCGGCCTCGATGCCGCCGACGCCCCAGCCGAGCACGCCCAGGCCGTTGATCATGGTGGTGTGCGAATCGGTGCCGACGCAGGTGTCGGGATAGGCTGTGGTTTCGCCGTCCTCGGTGTTGGTCCACACCACCTGGCCGAGATATTCGAGGTTGACCTGATGGCAGATGCCGGTGCCGGGCGGCACGACGCGGAAGTTGCGGAACGCCTGCTGGCCCCATTTCAGGAATTTGTAGCGCTCTTCGTTGCGCTCATATTCCAGCTCGACATTGCGGGCGAAGGCCATCGGCGTGCCGAATTCGTCGACGATGACGGAATGGTCGATGACGAGGTCGACCGGCACCAGCGGGTTG
>NZ_RZPB01001191.1:0-1238 GCF_003998535.1 Mesorhizobium sp. M7A.F.Ca.AU.002.02.1.1
GATATATGTCGTCCCATATAGGCCGGTTTCGACGGCGGCTCGAAAGTTTTTCGAATCTGGCACTACGTTTCGGTGAATTGGCTTTCAGTTCGGGTGCGTTCAGGCCGGCGGCAGTCGTCCGTTGCCGATGCGCTCCATGCGGTAGCGCAGCAGCCGCAAGATGCGGCTTTCGAAATTGACGCTTTCGACGCGGTCGAACTGAAGCTGGGCGCGGTCGTGCCTGGCCAGAACAGCCGCGGTGATCGCGGCCGCCTTGGCCTTGGCGGCGTTGCAGTTCTTTTGCGGGTAGGTGGCCTTCAAGGCCTCTTCGAGTTCGCCGCCATGGTTCTTGGCGATTTCGACATGGCGCTCCTCATGGCGCTTGATGTCGGCCGACAGCGTATCCCAGAACAGCCTGACATCGGCATCGGCCTTGCGCGGCCGGCGCCACTCGGGAAGGATCACCTTCACCTTGACGGTCACCACCGCGTCGGCAATCCGGCAGGAACTCGGTGTCTGCGCATAGCTGATACGGGTGGTGAAGGCCATTTGCGTGGCGCCCGGGTGCCGCGTGCCGGTGCTTTTCACCTCCGGGCCGCGTTTGGAGAGTTGTGCCTCGATGTCGTCGAGGGTGCTGCCGCCAATGGCGAAATAGCTGTACGTCTTGACGAGATTGGCCGCCGCCGCCGGGTGCGGCGTTATGGCGAGCAGCAGCGCGCAAGCCAAGGATTGTTTCACGCCCAAGGACTGTTTTTTCATGCCAAGCATGGATCGTTTCATCATGTTGCCTCTTCGACCACCTTGCTTTACGGCCGTTGCCGGCGCAATGAAATTGATCCGCCAGGGATCACACATGATTGATGAACTCCATGGTCGATGAGCAATGACGGCCAGGCGATGGCAATTGGCGCATGGACGCCATCTCGACCTTGGCGGCAAGGCCGTGGTCGTCGGCATCCTCAATGTCACGCCCGACAGCTTTTCCGACGGCGGCCAGTTCGACGCTCCTGAAAAGGCGCTGGCCCAGGCGCGCCGCATGATCGGGGAAGGGGCACTGGTTGTCGATGTCGGGGGAGAATCGACGCGCCCAGGTGCTGCCGCGGTATCGGCCAGCCAGGAACAGGCCCGCATCCTGCCGGTGATCGAAGCGCTGGCGGGCGTGAACGAGGTGCTGATTTCGGTCGATACCTATCGCGCCGACACGGCGCGGCTGGCGGTCGCCGCCGGCGCGCATATCGTCAACGATGTCTGGGGTTTGC
>NZ_RZPB01001192.1:0-1238 GCF_003998535.1 Mesorhizobium sp. M7A.F.Ca.AU.002.02.1.1
AGTGCAGGTTCCGCGCATCGACAAGATCGTGCTGAACATGGGCGTCGGCGAAGCGACCGCCGATTCGAAGAAGCCTTCGATCGCGGCCGAAGACCTGGCGATGATTGCCGGCCAGAAGGCCGTCGTCACCCGCGCCCGCAACTCGATCGCCGGCTTCAAGGTCCGCGAGAAGATGCCAATCGGCGCCAAGGTCACGTTGCGCAAGGAACGGATGTATGAGTTCCTCGACCGCCTCGTGAACATCGCACTGCCGCGCGTCCGCGACTTTCGCGGACTGAATCCGAAGAGCTTCGATGGCCGTGGCAACTACGCCATGGGCATCAAGGAACACATCGTGTTCCCGGAGATCAACTACGACAAGGTTGATCAGATCTGGGGCATGGACGTCATCGTTTGTACGACTGCGAAGACGGACGACGAAGCCAGGGCATTGCTCAAGGCCTTCAACTTCCCCTTCCGCCAGTAACGGCAGCGAGAAAAGGAAAAATCTGAAATGGCAAAGACCAGCTCAGTCGAGAAGAACAACAGGCGCCGCAAGCTTGCCGACCAGTACGGTCCCAAGCGGGCTGCGCTCAAGGCGATCATCATGGATCAGTCCAAGCCGATGGAAGAGCGTTTCCGCGCTCAGCTCAAGCTTGCTGCCATGCCGCGCAACTCGGCCAAGATCCGCATCCGCAACCGCTGCGAAGTCACCGGCCGTCCGCGCGCCTACTATCGCAAGCTCAAAGTATCGCGCATCGCGCTTCGTGATCTCGGCAATAACGGCCAGATCCCGGGCCTGGTCAAGTCGAGCTGGTAAGGAGGACATAACATGTCATTGAGCGATCCTCTCGGCGATATGCTGACCCGCATCCGCAACGCGTATGGCCGCAAGAAGTCGAGCGTTTCGACGCCGGCTTCGCGTCTGCGCACCCGCGTCCTCGACGTGCTGAAGGCTGAAGGCTATATCCGCGATTACAGCCAGACCGACTTCGACAACGGCAAGTCCGAAATCGAGATCGAGCTGAAGTATTTCGACGGCGCGCCGGTCGTGCGCGAAATCGCCCGCGTTTCGAAGCCAGGCCGCCGCGTCTATGTTTCGGCCAAGTCGATTCCGCAGGTCGCAAACGGCCTCGGCATCGCCATCCTTTCGACACCGAAGGGCGTGATGGCCGACCATGAAGCACGTGAACAGAACGTCGGCGGTGAGATCCTCTGCCAGATCTTCTGATCTGGCAGTTGACCGCAAAGTGGAATCC
>NZ_RZPB01001193.1:0-1233 GCF_003998535.1 Mesorhizobium sp. M7A.F.Ca.AU.002.02.1.1
CTTCCACCCCCTCCAAAAGTGGGACATTTTCGTTCTCGTTTCGATCGAATATCAGAAGCGTCCGGGCAGACTGCGCCACTATCCGGCGGCGTGCCTTGCGGATGTAATGATCGGGCTGCTGATACGTCGTCCAGCCGTAAATCGCCTTCAGCTGTTCATGTGTGGCTCCGTTTTCTGCCGCAACGGTGGCGCCTGCCTTGCGGACCCCGTGGGCGCTGCAGCCCGGGAGTCCCGCTTCGTCGCACCATTGGCGCATCTTGTTGCCAAGGCCGTTTTCCGAGAAAGGCCGACCATACTCGGTGACGAGGAATGTCAGGTTGCCGGCCGGGGCGAAGGAAAGCTCATCCTCGAGTTCTGGGAGCAGAGGCAGTTCGACGACAATCGCTTCCTTGCGCACCTTGCTCTTGTCGGTCTTGCCAGGCTTGATCCTGATCCACTTCTCCCAGGTCCCGGTATCCTTGTTGCGAACCTGGGTAATGTGTTGTCTGCCGAAGATTGCTGCATCGGACAGTCGCAAACCTGTGAACATGAAAATCGCCAGCGCCATACGAGCCATAGTGCCGCGCGCATGCCGTTTCTCATACTGGACGATCTCCGACACTTCCCAGGTGTGGAAACCTTCGCCATTGCCCGAAGTCAGGCGCTTTATTCCGTTTGCCGGATTGACCTCGACCATCTCGGCATCCTTGGCCCAAGCGAACATTGCGCTAATGGCTTTTGTAATATTGTTGGCTGCCCCCGGAGCGTCTGACCGGGTATCACGGAGCTCCTTGACGTGAGCCCGCTTCATGGCCGCGAATGGTAATGAACCCTTCGTCGAGAAGTCCGGATTGACTGGCCCGCTCAGCGGGTGAGGCAGGTTGCAAACGCCCTCGAGTATTGTTCGTCGTCGAAGCATCGTGCCTTCGCCGACCTCTGCCCCACCGCGCCGGAAATACTCCTGGCAAAGCCACATCAGGCTGCCGCGAGGGGCCACTGGCCTGGCTACAGGCCTGACCACATTCTGAGCCGAAGCATAGGGAACGCCATCTCGCGCGCAGCGCACTTCTTCGTGGAACTCGGCTGAACCCGGCTTTTCTCGCAGACGGATCTTTTTTCTACCCGGTGCGCGGAAGTACAGCCGGATATTGCCGTGCCGATCCCTGTCTTCGACAACGCCTTTCAGATTGAATTTCACCATGGTGCTCGCCACGTCCATCATCTGCGATCCCAAGGATTATCGCTGGAGGACAC
>NZ_RZPB01001194.1:0-1232 GCF_003998535.1 Mesorhizobium sp. M7A.F.Ca.AU.002.02.1.1
CTGTCGGCCTTGCAGACGCGGCTGGAGACCCGGCTCAACCGCTATGGCGGCTTCCTGGAGGCACGCTCATGATCGGCCTCAGCAACATCGAAAAGCGCTTTGGCGACAATCTCGTGTTGAAGGGCGTGACGGTCACCATTGCCGAAGGCAGCGTCACGGCGCTGGTCGGCCCGTCGGGCGGGGGAAAGAGCACCCTGCTGCGCTGTATCAACCTCCTGGAGATCCCGACCTCGGGCACGGTGCGCATCGGCGACGAGACGCTCGAATTCCATCCTGGTGGCAGGGTTCCGGCCAGGGATATCCAGCGCCTGCGGCTGCAGACCGGCATGGTGTTCCAGAACTTCCAGCTGTTTCCGCATCGCACCGCGATCGAGAACGTCATGGAAGGGCTGGTGACGGTGCTGAAATGGGCGCCTGAGAGGGCACGCGAGCGGGCGCTGGCTCTGCTGGAGAAGGTGGGGATGGCGCACAAGGCCGACGCCTGGCCGGCGACGCTGTCGGGCGGCCAGCAGCAGCGCGTGGCGATCGCCCGCGCCTTGGCGCCGTCGCCGAAAGTGCTGCTCTGCGACGAGCCGACCTCGGCACTCGACCCGGAACTGGCGCAAGAGGTGGTCGACGTGCTTGGCAAGCTCGCCAGTGAAGGCACGACCATGGTGATGGCGACGCATGATCTGCGCCTCGCCTCCAAGATCGCCAAGGAAGTGGTGTTCCTCGATGCCGGCGTCGTCGTCGAGAAGGGACCGGCCGCGGTGCTGTTCAACAATCCGGAGCAGCAACGGACGAAGCGGTTCATTGCGACGCTGAAGCAGGAGGCTGAGAAGGAAGGCGGCGGCGGGTAGGCGCGGCCTAGGGTCTGTAGAATTCGGGCGATGGCCCCGAAGGCGCGCCGGTTCCGGTATATCTTGCCGGATGCGCGAGCAGGCCGTCAGCCATCCTTCGGCATATCGGGCCTTGCCGCCAGCAGCCGCTGAAATTTCACCGTCAGATCTCCCTCGAAATCGCGGCTCTTCATTTGCAGGTTCAGATATGATGGCTGACGAGCGCCACGCCAAGTCCGATGAGGATCGAACCGCATGTCTTTGGGATCACCCATCCGGCGCCAGTGAACCGGCCAACGGCGAGCGAGGCGATGCCGACCGCCGCAAGGTCGGCCATCGAGAAGATGAGATTGACGATGATGCCGAGGATGAGGAACTGCAACCCGACGGCCATGCCGGCTGACGGATCCACGA
>NZ_RZPB01001195.1:0-1231 GCF_003998535.1 Mesorhizobium sp. M7A.F.Ca.AU.002.02.1.1
GAGGTGGTGAGCAGCGGCGTGGTCAGTGCATAGAGCTGCGCGTCCTCCGTGCGGCGGCCGAGATCGATGCCGTTGATGATGTTGCCCCACTGGTCGGAGCCGCCCATCTGCAGGCGGCAGCCGAGACGCTTGTAGAGCTCGACGAAATCATAGGCCTGCAGGATCATGTAGTTGAATTCGAGGAACGACAGCGACTGCTCGCGATCGAGCCGCAGCTTGACGGAATCGAAGGCCAGCATGCGGTTGACCGAAAAGTGACGACCGACATCGCGCAGGAAATTGACGTAGTTGATCTCCATCAGCCAATCGGCGTTGTTGACCATGATGGCGTCGTTGGGACCGCTGCCGAATTTGAGGTAGGGCATGAAGTTGCGGCGGATACCGGCAAGATTGTCTTCGATGTCCTGCGGGGTCAAAAGCTTGCGCGCCTCATCCTTGAACGACGGGTCGCCGATCATCGAGGTGCCGCCGCCCATCAGCGCGATCGGCCGGTGACCGGTCTGCTGCAGCCAGTGCAGCATCATGATCTGGATCAGCGAGCCGGCGTGCAGGCTCTTGGCGGTCGCGTCGAAGCCGATATAGGCTGTCACCGTCTCCTTGGCGAAGATATTGTCGAGACCGGCATCATCCGAAGTCTGGTGGATGAAACCGCGCTCGCTCATCGTGCGCAGGAAATCCGATTTGAAGGCAGGCATTTTTTCTATTCCCGAAAGCGTCCGGCCGCTGTGGCTCAGGCGTGCATGAACGCGGGCGTTTAGCATCCAAGCGCGATCAGCAAAAGTGGTTTCCGGTTTTGCGACTGATCGCGCCAGACAAAGGTCCAGCGATCAGCAAAAGTGGTTTCCGGTTTGCAGCCCGCGCGGATGGCGTTGCGAATCCTTGCTTCGTCGTTTGGGCTGGCGTATTGAGGCGCCGCGCAGGGCAGGGCCTGAGGCGCCGCGACGGGGCCATCCCGCAGATCAGATCCGGAAAGCTCCGCGATGAACAGGAACTATCTCTTTCTCTTTCTGTTCAGCGTGCTGATGACGTTCAGTGGACTGGCGAGCCTTCCACCCATCGACCGCGACGAATCCCGTTTTGTCCAGGCTACCAAGCAGATGGTCGAAACCTCCGACTATGTCGACATCCGTTTTCAGGATGCCTCGCGCTACAAGAAGCCGATCGGCATCTACTGGCTGCAATCGGCGGCCGTGGCGCTGAGCGGCGAGGGGGCGGCGGCGCCGATCTGGGT
>NZ_RZPB01001196.1:0-1228 GCF_003998535.1 Mesorhizobium sp. M7A.F.Ca.AU.002.02.1.1
CCTCGAAACATCGGGGGACAATGCTCCCGGCATATCGGCCGACGCCGCCCTTACCGCCTACCGCGATGGCGAATGCCCATGCGCCGTTACCACCATCCCCACCGCTGGCGTCGCCCGATATGCCGGGAGCATTGTCCCCCGATGTTTCGAGGGCGCCAGATGCGTTGTTTGTTATATCGACGGTTCCGCCCTTGGCGCCATCGCCGCCTTTACCACCCTTGATCTCCACAAAAGGCGGGACGGCTGTTGCATGGACAGCCGAGCCGCCATCGCCGCCGCGCCCACCCCGGGCGCTGCCAACGAAAGCGGCCTCCCCGGAGGTCGTGCGGCCGACACTATTCGTTCCCGTAGCCGGCGCCACCGGCGAATGGCCATCTCCGGCGTCAGCAGTACCGATTCCGTCATCACCATTGTCGCCCGGTGCACCATCCGTATTGATGGACAATTGCTGCGCATGGGCCGGAGATTGAGCGTAAGGAAAGACCAGCCCCACCAGTGCCGTAGCGCAAAGCAATCGAGCTATCCGTTTGGGCAGAGTGGCGAGACATTGATTCGGCCGGCCGGGCAAACCCTTCTGAGTCGCCGCGGCATCACGAAGAACTTCCTCAGAACATGCCCTGGCTGAACCGTCGTCGGCCGATGCGCACGACAATACGGCAACGCGCTCTGTGAACAAAGCCATGCACTTACCCCCCATTTTACGGGGGCGCGCCTCAATGCCTGCTTGAGTCCGACGCCACCGCTATGCTCTGCTCATGCAATTGCAATAAGGATGCCGGCACTGTGCAATAAGGTTCAATGCATTAAAACAGGGCATCCGTATTCCCACTTGCGGAGCTCTGACTCAATTAGAATACATTAACTTATGCCGGATGAAACCAAAAATTTACGTGGGGAACACTGACCAAAGCCACCGACGTTTCATAGTCATCATATGATGACTATCTGCCGTTTCGCGGCCGAAATCGCAGAACAAAGCGATTGGACCGCCCGATTTCGTGATACTCGACCCGCTGGCCATGGCATCGACGCGCAAACGCCCTATATCAAAGGACAGAGTTTTTGCGCGGGAATGAACGGATGTCGGCACTTCGGCCATCAACGATCTTCACAGTGGCAATGCTGGCCACGGCAGTGCTGGCGGGCGTTTGCCTGCCGGCTTCCGCGCAAGCGCTCAATCCCGCTACCGGCAACAATGCGCTGATCCGGCAGAACGACCTGCAAATCC
>NZ_RZPB01001197.1:0-1225 GCF_003998535.1 Mesorhizobium sp. M7A.F.Ca.AU.002.02.1.1
CATGGCAGCTTGGCGCATGCATTGCCTATGCGGCGCTGGTCCCGCTCCGTCTCGGCTTCGCCGAGCCAACGCTCGCCCACCAACGCTCCTTTCCTTTCCCTCCGGAGGGGGGAAGGTGGCGCTGCGAAGCAGCGACGGATTGGGGGACCCACCCGGCAATCGGGCCTCGGGCCGATCAGTCACCCCAGTCATAGCAGATATGTGCGTGGCATAGCCCCCAGCAAGTGGGGGAGATTGGCCGCATCAACGTCCTCGCCAACCCTTTCCAGTCGCCGTCAGCGTGGACCTCGGTCCATCCGATTTCCCAGCTCCAGAAAAATCAAAAAAGTTCGAACCTTTTTCCTGGCTGTGACGACAGATGATCAAGAGGCGGATGGATCGCCTCGGTCAACGAAGCAAGGAGATCGTCATGTTCAAGAACACACTCGTTTCCGGCCTTATCGCCACCGCCGTCGCCGCCGCCACGCTGGCCGGCACCGTGCAGCCTTCGGCCGCCCACAGCCATCACCACAACCGCGAAATCGGCATCGGCATTGCTGCCGGCGTCGGCGGCTTCGTCCTCGGCAGCCTGCTCGCCCAGCCGCGCACCGTCTATGTCGACGAAGGCGGTGGCTCGTGGCATGTCCGCCGCTGCTACGATCGCTATGCCAGCTACGACGCGGACTCCGATACCTATCTCGGCCACGACGGATACCGCCACTATTGCCGTCTCTGAGGGGAGGACCCGTTCAGCAACAGAGGGGCCCATGCGAGCCCCTCTTCTGTTGTCTGGATGGTAGCGGTGCGTGCTCCATCGGCCGCTTCAGCGCAGAACTGAAGGGATTGGTCCGGCGACAGATCGGACAGTGTACAGAGATTTTCCGAGCGTCTATCCTGGACCGCGAAACGCGGGGAGAGACCCTTGGACGAGCAGGACCCCAGGGAAGACCTGGTCGAAACGGTTTTCCGCAACGGCACCGTCACCACCGTCGGCATCCTGCTGGCGTTTTCGCTGGGCTTCATCACCCATTGGGCCGCCAACCCGATCCCGTGGCAGACCTACCATCTTGTCGCCGTCCTGCCGATCCTGGCCGGCATTGCCTTGCAGATGCGGGCGCTCTCGCTGCTGCTCGACACGAAATGCCTGCAGCGGCGCATCTATGAACGCGCCAACCGCATCTTCATGGCCGGCCTGATATTCACCGCCTGCGGCGTCGGCATGGCCATCCTTCTCGATTTCTTCGAT
>NZ_RZPB01001198.1:0-1224 GCF_003998535.1 Mesorhizobium sp. M7A.F.Ca.AU.002.02.1.1
CGGTCAGCACGCGCAGATTGTTCACCGGGTGGATGTCGCAGGCGATCATCTGCGCCAGCATTCTGACCCGTGCGCGACCGGCCGCATCCCCTGGCAATAGCGGTGGTTCCGGGCTGGTCTCGTCGAGGAATTCGATGATCGCCAGCGATTGCGTCAGCAGCGTGCCGTCGCCGAGCACCAGCGCCGGCACCAGCCCTTGCGGATTGACCGCGAGATAGGCTGGTTCGAGGTGCTCGCCATGGCGCAGATGATGCGGGATATAGTCGTAGCTCAGCCCCTTCATCTCCAGCGCGATCCGCACCCGGTAGGAGGTGGAGGAGCGATAGTAGTTGTGCAGGACGAGTTTGCTCATGCGCTCACTTCGGCTGGCCGATGGTTATTTCGATGGTGCCGATGCCGTCGACGCCGCCGGTCATCGTGTCGCCGGGGCCAACCGCGCCGACGCCTGCTGGCGTACCGGTGAAGATCAGGTCGCCGGGCTCGAGCTCCATCGCCTCGCTGCAGATCGACACGATATCCGGTATCGGCCAGATCAGTTCGGCGAGGTCGGCATCCTGCCTGACCTTGCCGTTGACGGCGAGCCAGATGCGGCCCTTCTGTGGGTGGCCGGATTCGTGCGCTTGCACCAACGGGCTGCAAGGGGCGGAGCGGTCGAAGGCCTTCGACCAGTCCCAGGGCCGGGCGGCCTTCTTGGCCTCGTCCTGCAGGTCGCGGCGGGTGAGGTCGATGCCGACGCCGTAGCCCCAGACATGGTCCAGCGCCTTGTCGCGGGGAATGCGGAAGCCGGCTTTGCCGATCGCGGCCACCAGTTCGATCTCGTGGTGCAGATTGGCCGTCAGCGGCGGGTAGGGGATAGCGGTGCCGGAATCGACCACCGCGTCGGCCGGCTTGGTGAAGAAGAAGGGCGGATCACGCTCGTCATTGCCGAATTCGCGGGCATGCGCCGCGTAGTTGCGGCCGACGCAGTAGATACGGCGCACCGCAAAACGATCGGACGAGCCGGCAACGGCCACCGATGCGGTTGCGGGCAGGGGAAGGACGAATTCTGTCATCAAGGGTCTCTGCTTGGTTGCCGGAACATTCGACCGATTTGGGGGCCTGGACAAGGCGATTTGGTCGAGAAAGTGCCGGCGGCACTTTCCGCCGGAGATGGCGATATACTATTTGGCAATAATCTGGCCATGGTGGAGAGGTTATTCTAATCGCTCACGAACTGAAATGAAC
>NZ_RZPB01001199.1:0-1224 GCF_003998535.1 Mesorhizobium sp. M7A.F.Ca.AU.002.02.1.1
GATTTCGGCCTCATCACCCCGGAAGACGACCCGCGCTACCGCCACTATGTCGACCTTTTGATCGAACTCGCCGGCCGGCGTGGCGTGACGACGGAAGCCGCGCGCACTATGGTGCGCACCGACAACACGGTGATCGCAGCACTTGCGCTGAAACGCGGCGATGCCGACGCCATGGTCTGCGGCCTCGAAGGTCGATTCGAGCGGCATCTGCGCAACGTCACCTTGATCATCGGCCCCCGCGCCGGCATCAAGGACCACGACCTGTCGACGCTTTCCATGCTGATCTCGCAGCGCGGCATCATCTTTCTGACCGACACCCACGTCTCCGTCGACCCGACGGCGGAAGAAATCGCCGAGATGACGGTGCTGGCGGCGGAAGAAATCCAGCGCTTCGGCATCGAGCCGAAGGCAGCACTCTTGTCGCATTCCGATTTCGGCTCGCGCGATTCGCCCAGCGCCCTGAAGATGCGGCAAGCAGCGGCGATCCTGGCGCGCATCGCGCCTGACCTTGAATGCGATGGCGAGATGCATGCGGACACTGCTCTGTCGGAGCACCTGCGCCAGCGCGTCTATCCCCATTCGAGACTGAAGGGCGAAGCCAATTTGCTGGTGTTCCCCAACCTCGATTCGGCAAACATCACGCTGACGGCGCTCAGAACCATGACGGATGCGCTACATGTCGGGCCGATCCTGCTCGGCACCGACATGCCGGCGCATATATTGACGCCGTCTGTCACCTCGCGCGGCGTCGTCAACATGACGGCGCTTGCCGTGGTCGAAGCCGCCCACAAGGCACAAGCGGTCGTCAATCTGGGCTGAACACGGATTTCGCGGTAAACTGCAGTTAACCGCGAACACGGTAGCCTTGCGGGGCTAACAGCCGATTTGGAAGGCGGAGTTTGGGCGGATGGCAAGCGGAGGGTGGAAGCAGGCGCATGCTGTCGTGCTGCTTGGCCTGCTGTTGTCCGCAACCTGGGGAGTAGCCGAGCCACAGGCTGCTTCGCGGGTCTGCCGCCAGTTGGAAGCCGATCTTGCCGCGTCCTCGCGCGGCGGCGGTGGCGGTCCGGCGCTAGTCCGGAAATACGATTCCGCGATTGCCAGGCAGCATGAGCAGATTTCGAAGGCTCGCAGCCAGGCGAGCCAGGCCGGGTGCGGTTTTTCGCTGTTTGGCCGCAACCTCAATCAATGCGCCGGGCTCAACGCCACCATCGACCGCATGAATGC
>NZ_RZPB01000119.1:0-11657 GCF_003998535.1 Mesorhizobium sp. M7A.F.Ca.AU.002.02.1.1
TGCCCATGATGTCGAGCCAAAGGCGCGGACGGCGGAAGCCAGACGTGCGCTCGCGGAAGCCGAAGCAAGGCGTGTAAAGTACCTGGAAAAGGAAGCCTCGGCGCCGAAGGAAATCGGCGGCCGCGGCGGCAAGGAGCCCGGCCGCTACGGCGACTGGGAGGTAAAGGGCCTGACCAGCGATTTCTAGACGCGGCCTAGGCGGCGTTGCGCTGCGGCTCGAGCGCGATCCAGCCACGCTCGTCGACGGTGATGCCCACCATGTCGTAGCCCGCGATCGCGGCGTGTTGCGTTGGCAAGGGGTGCTTGTGCGTGGCGCTGATGACCATGACCGCCGCGCCCGCCGCTTCGGCTGCCGCTATGCCGGCCGGGGCATCCTCGAACACGAGGCAGTCGCGCGCGTCGAAGCCGAGCCGTTCCGCGCCAAGCCGGAAGCAATCGGGCGCCGGCTTGCCGCGGGAGACATCTTCCGCTGCGACGATGACGGCCGGGACGGGGATGCCCGCGGCCTTCATGCGCAACAGCGCCAGCTCACGTGGGGCGGAGGTTACGATCGCCCAGCGTTCGGGCGGCAGCGAATCGAGAAATGCCACGGCGCCGGCGATCTGGATAATGCCTTCGAGATCGGCCGCCTCGGCCTTCAGCAGCAGATCAGCCTCGTGTGCCGGGTCGACGCCCGGCAGCGCCAGGCCGGTGATGGTCTCGATCGCGCGTACGCCATGGATCGTCGGCAGGAAGGCAGCGACGTCGAGGCCCTGGCGGCGTGCCCAATCGCTCCACACCCGTTCCGCCGAGGCGATGGAATTGATGAGCGTGCCGTCCATGTCGAAGAGGAAGGCCGCGAATTTTCTGCTTGAATACATGATTTTCCTTGAGTCCGGGGAGCGCTGGTGGGGTTGCCGAACCTAACGTCTCGACCGCGGCAGGGGAAGACACGGGGTGGGCTTTTCGATCGGCCCAGGGAACCACGGTATCCTCCGGGCGTTTGGGAAGGACTGCTTCTCACAAGATCGAAGGGGGGACCAACGATGCTGATCCGGCTCGGCTATGAAATCGCCATCGAATGCGTAGCCGCCACGCCGGTGATTTCAGTGCTCGAGATCCATCGGGACAGGCAGGCTGATATCAAGCGGCAGACGCGGGTGCTGACCTCGCCCGCGGTGCCGACAAGGCTGTACCACGATCTGCATGGCAATGCCTGCCGGCGCTTCACAGCGCCCGCCGGTGGTTTTCGCATCCTGTACGACGCGGTCGTCGAGGACAGCGGCGAGACGGACGAGGTAAACACGCTGGCCAGGGAAGTGCCGGTGGCGGACCTGCCGGACGAAGTTCTCGGTTATCTCCTGGGCAGCCGCTATTGCGAGACGGATCATCTGAGCAGCCTGGCCTGGCAGCTCTTCGGCGACATTCCGTCCGGCTGGGCGCGCGTGCAGGCGATCGTCGACTATGTCCACAACCGGCTGTCGTTCGGCTATGGCTATGCGCGCTCGACCCGCACGGCGGCTCAGGCGCATGAGGAACGCGTCGGGGTCTGCCGCGACTTCGCTCATCTGGCGATCACGCTTTGCCGCTGCATGAATATTCCGGCACGCTATGTGAACGGCTATCTCGGTGATATCGGCGTGCCAGCCGATCCGGCACCGATGGACTTTTCGGCGTGGCTGGAAGTGTTCCTCGACGGCAAATGGTACACGTTCGATCCTCGCCACAACACGCCAAGAATCGGCCGCATCGTCATCGCCCGCGGCCGCGACGCCACCGACGTGCCGCTGCTGCATAGTTTCGGCGCCCACCGGCTCAGCCTGTTCAAGGTATGGACCTATGAACAGGAAGGCAATCTGTTCAACCCGCCCTACCACGGTATCGACAGGACCGTCGGCGCACAGATGCTGGCCTAACGGTATGTCGATTCAGGTGAGGCCGGTCTGCAAATGACGGCTTTCTGCGCTTCCGGTGCTCACGGACCAAATGTCCGCTCCGCTCCGGTTCTCGAAAGCCATCATTTTCGACCTGGCCTGACCTGAATCTCAACACCCCCTTGAGGCGCGGCCAAAAGCGGCCCTGGTTTTCAAACGTGATGGCGCTTTGGTCTTTCGACGGCCGGAGGCGTTGGATCCGATCATTTCGCGCCCTGCAGTCTCGGGACAACTGGCCCGCTTCGGCACACGGACCCTGTCCCGCAACAGGACGTCATCGGGATTCCGTGATTGCTTCGTCTTGAGCATGGTAACCGGCTCGTAAACGCAGCCGCGGCCGCGCTTTTCTGTTTACCAGTCATTCACCTTTGCGGAGCTTGAAGCCGAACAAAAACAATGATTTGGCGGCAAGCGGCCGGCCTTCTGCCAGCCAGCGGCGTCATCCGGCGGGAATCCTGCATTGCCCTGTCCGCGGCGACGAGGCCGAGGCGAATGGAGGCTGTAGGATGCGGAATTACGGGGGTCTTGTTCACGCGATCGGCGGGTTCGCCAGGGATCGCGGTGGAAATTTCGCAATCCTGTTCGGCCTCAGCGCCTCGGTCTTGGCGCTGGCTGTTGGCTTCTCGGTCAACGTATCGCAGCTCTACAATGCCAGATCGAGCCTCCAAGGCGTCGTCGACGCCGCGGTCACATCGACGGCACGCGACCTAACGACCGGCGCCATCAAGGAAGCCGATGCCAACAAATCGGTGCAGGCCTTTCTCGACGCCAACAGCCAGGCAGGCATTCTGCAGGCCGACCAGATCGTACTCGACAGGCTGATCGTCAACAGGACCGCCAAGACGGTCCAGGCTGACGCCCATGTCGATGTCGGGCTGTATTTCCCGATTTTTGGCACGGGCGACATGAAACGCGTCGCCGCCTCCACGACGGCGCTCTATTCGGACAAGACCGTCGAAGTGGCGATGATGCTCGACATAACGGGGTCGATGGCCAAGCGCGGCAAGGTCGACAAAATCGGCGATCTGAAAACAGCTGCAAAAAACGCCGTCCAGACGATGCTGCAGAAACAGGATCCGCAGAACCCCCGCATCCGCGTCGCGATTGTGCCTTATGCATCTGGCGTCAACGCCGGCAAGCTGGCGGAAAACGTCTATGCCGAAAAACAAGCCAGCACTGAGCTCCCACCCGTCGCCGGCAGTCCGCTTCTCGTCGCCAAGACGGGCAAAAATCTGCTGCCGTCCTTCAGCGACTACATCTCCATTGTCGGCGCGGCGATGCCACGCCCCGACAATTGCGCCACCGAGCGCAAGGACAAGAACGGCAACGCGGATATGAGCGCCGACGGCCCGGATACTGTCCGCACCGACGGGAACGGCAAGAAATACTATGCTCTGGTCAACCGGGACGATCATCTCGGTGACGGGGACATGAACAGGTGCCCTGATGCGAAAGTGATCCCGCTGACCGCCGATTCCGATGCCTTGCTTGAATCGATCGAGGACTTCCGGGCCAATGGGTTTACGGCCGGCGCGATCGCCATTCAGTGGACCTATTATATGCTGTCGCCGCAATGGCGCACTGCGATCAGGAATGCCGGTCTTGGCAAGGGTGCCTCGGATGCCGATCCGAAGAAGATCGCCAAGGTCGCGATCCTGATGACCGATGGCCAGTTCAATACGGCCTTCGCCGGTGCTGGGGACAGCTACAACAGGCAGGGCACCCTTGCGCGCGGCAACGCCGAAACGCTGTGCGACAACATGAAAAACGACGGCATCGAGATTTTCACCATCGGCTTCGATCTGGACGACAAGGATATGTCGACAACCGAGCGGGACCAGGCAAAGGCGGTGCTGAAGGATTGTTCGTCGAAGGATACCTCCGCCGCCAAGAGGCATTTCTTCGACGTGTCCACCGGAGCCGAATTGGACGACGCCTTTCAGGAAATCATTCGCAACACCGAAAAGATCGCATTGACCCAGTAGTCTGGTCCGCAAACGGAAAAGGCCGCCGCTTCTTTCGAAGCCGGCGGCCTTCCGTGTTT
The DNA here is from genome assembly GCF_003998535.1 of Mesorhizobium sp. M7A.F.Ca.AU.002.02.1.1. Lineage (NCBI taxonomy): Bacteria > Pseudomonadati > Pseudomonadota > Alphaproteobacteria > Hyphomicrobiales > Phyllobacteriaceae > Mesorhizobium > Mesorhizobium sp. M7A.F.Ca.AU.002.02.1.1. The sequence goes on from NZ_RZPB01000119.1 coordinate 3,958, forward strand.
CCGTCCGTGGCGCGGCCCATGGCGATGACCTATCAGGTCAGCCGCCGCGCATTTCGCGCCTTAACGGGAAGACTGCTTCCCGAAAGTGCAATCCGCTGAGGCCACGTTCTGGAAAACGAAATCACTCGACATCGGATCACCTCCTTTCGATTTGTTGAACACATACTCATGATGGGGTGCATTGCAGCAAAAGACAAGGTGCAGGTCTGAAATTAACCAAGGGGCGGGCCTGGTGCGGGCCGGCTTGCGATTGCCAGGCCGACCGGGCAAACTTCTGCCCCTGAGCCAGCATTCGGAGGAATCGCATGGAGGCAGCCGAAAAGGCCGCTCGCATCGTTCGAACGGTGATCGAAACATTGAAGCCGGGTTTTGCGGTCAGGCTGTGGACCGGGGAGCGGATAGGCCCCGCCACTGGTCCGGTGCTCACCATCAACGACCAGGACATCGTCTGGCAGATCGTGAAGCGACCGTCCCTGTCGACGCTGATCGAGATGTGGATTTCCAAGACCATCGACATCGAAGACGGGACGATCTTCGATTTTTATGCCCTGCCGTCGCAAGGCAAGCTCAGAACCAAGCTCAAGTCGCTGCCGAAAATGGCGATCCTGCGCGACCTGCCTTCCGTGCTTTTGGCACGCAAGCAGATGAGCGCGCGGACCGATCTGTCGGGGCGCAATCCCTATGTCAGCGGTTCGAGCCAGGAGGCGATCCAGCATCACTATGACATCTCGAACGCCTTCTACCGGCTCTTTCTCGACGAGCGCATGGTCTATAGCTGCGGCTACTTCAAGGATTTCGCCAATGGCATCGACGAGGCCCAGGTCGACAAGCTCGACCACATCTGCCGCAAGCTCCGGCTGAAACCGGGCGAACGACTGCTCGACATCGGCTGCGGCTGGGGCGCCATGCTGATCCATGCGGCAAAGAACTACGGCGTCGTCGGCCACGGTGTGTCGCTGTCGCAGGCGCAGACCGAGCTGGCCCGCGAACGCATTCGCGCCGAGGGGCTGGAGGACCGCATCACCATCGAGATCAAATCCTATGCGGAACTCACCGGCAGCTTCGACAAGATCTCGTCGATCGGCATGTTCGAACATCTCGGGCTCGCCAACCATGCGACTTATTTCAAGACCATTCATCGCCTGCTGAAGCCGGGCGGCATCTATCTGCACCACGCCATCACCCGGCGCAGCAAGGGCGACATCAAGAAGACCTTGCGCAAGGGGCCGGAGTTCAAGGCGCTGCTCAAATATATCTTTCCCGGCGGCGAACTCGACACCATCGGCATGACAACAGGCAATCTCGAGGCGCATGGTTTTCTCGTCTACGATGTCGAGAACCTGCGCGAGCACTATGCCCGCACCTGCAGGCTGTGGGCCGAGCGGCTGCAGGCCCGCTTCGATGAGGCAATCGCCGAGGTGGGCGAGGCCAGGGCGCGGCTATGGCTGCTTTACCTGACGGGCTGTTCGATCACCTTCGAGCGCGCATCGGCACAGATTTTCCAGACCGTCGTGACCAAGCGCGCGCGCGGTCCAAGCGGCCTGCCGCCGACACGGGCGGATCTGTATCGATAGCTTACAGGAAGCGCATCGCGTCGCCGACTTCGACGCGCGCCGGCCTGTCGACCGTGCAATAGACGCCGAGATTATGGGCGTTGTGACGGACCAGGTTGCGCAGGATCGCCGGATCATGGTCGAAGCCATCCTGGGCGACAATGGTGAAACCGCAGCGGCGGCAGGGTTCCGAGATGGTCAGCAGGAGATCGCCGACGGCAAGCTTGCGGCCGATCCATTCCGTTTCGGGAAACGAGCCTTCGATGGCCGCCATGTCGACAACGATGTTGGGGCGGAAGCGGCGCGGGTCGGCGACCCCTTCCGGGTGCAATGCTTTCAGGCGTGCCAGCGAAGCCGTGGTCAATAGATGAATCGGCGCCTTGCGGTAGCGCTCCGCGGTCAGCGGGCCGGAATAGTCAGGCCCGGCATTCTCGCGGCGAAACGGACGGAGCGAGGCCTCGAAGCCGAGATAGGCCGACACCGCGCGGTCGCTCTCGATGCTTGGCGCGGCCAGCCAGTCGCCCTCGGGAACGGCAATCTCGAGTTCCAGGGTCGGCGACAGCCGGGTGCGGATGCGCGGCACCTTGTGCCATTTCGCGTCGCGGTCCGGTCGTGCGATCTCGTTGTCGGACACGTCGACAAGGCCGAACAGGCGGTCGCCGTCGATGCTCTCGACGTCGACCGAGATTGTTTTCAGGCGCTCGCCGGCAAGCGAACTCGCCGGATAGCGCCAGAGTTCGCTGACAGTGCCCAGCGCGGCCTGCATCAGCTCTTCTTGTTCTGCCGGTTGGCGACCAGATCATCGACGACGGCCGGGTCGGCCAGCGTCGAGGTGTCACCCAGGGCAGAAAAATCGTCCTCGGCGATCTTGCGCAGGATGCGACGCATGATCTTGCCGGAACGCGTCTTCGGCAGGCCCGGCGCGAACTGGATCTTGTCGGGCGAAGCAATGGCGCCGATCTCCTTGCGGACATGGGCAACAAGCTCCTTGCGCAGCTCCTCGGTGGGTTCGGCACCCTTCATCAAGGTGACGTAGCTGTAGATACCCTGGCCCTTGATGTCGTGGGGATAGCCCACGACCGCGGCCTCGGAAACCTTCTCATGGCTGACCAGCGCCGATTCGACTTCGGCCGTGCCCATGCGGTGGCCGGAAACGTTGATGACGTCGTCGACGCGGCCGGTGATCCAGTAATAGCCGTCGGCGTCGCGGCGGCAGCCGTCACCGGTGAAGTACTTGCCCTTGTAGGTCGAAAAATAGGTCTGCACGAAGCGGTCGTGATCGCCATAGACGGTGCGCATCTGGCCCGGCCAGGAATCGGTGATGCACAGATTGCCGTCGGCCGCACCTTCCAGCACCTTGCCCTCGCCGTCGACCAGCTGCGGCTTGATGCCGAAGAAAGGCCGCGTCGCCGAACCCGCCTTGAGGTCGGTCGCACCTGGCAGCGGCGTGATCAGGATGCCGCCGGTCTCGGTCTGCCACCAGGTGTCGACGATCGGCACCTTGCCGTTGCCGACGACGTTGAAATACCACTCCCAGGCTTCCGGGTTGATCGGCTCGCCGACCGAACCCAGCACGCGCAGCGACTTGCGCGACGTCTTCTTCACGTGCGCATCGCCGGCGCCCATCAGCGCGCGCAACGCCGTCGGCGCGGTGTAGAAGATATTGACCTTGTGCTTGTCGATGACTTCCCAGAAGCGCGACTGCGACGGATAGTTCGGCACGCCTTCGAACATCAGCGTGGTGGCGCCGTTGGCGAGCGGGCCGTAGACGATGTAGCTGTGGCCGGTGACCCAGCCGACATCGGCGGTACACCAGTAGATGTCGCCGTCATGGTAGTCGAAGACATATTGGTGGGTCATCGAGACGTAGACGAGATAGCCGGCGGTGGTGTGCAGCACGCCCTTCGGCTTGCCGGTCGAACCCGACGTGTAGAGAATGAACAGCGGGTCCTCGGCCTTCATCTTCTCGGGCTTGCATTCGGCTTTCACCGTCGCGATCTCGTCGTGATACCAGACGTCGCGGCCTGAAACCCAGCCGGTCTTGCCGCCGGTGCGTCGCACGACCACCACCTTTTCGACTTTCGTTCCGGCTTTCGCGGCGATCTCGATCGCCCTGTCGGTGTTTTCCTTCAAAGGGATCGGCTTGCCGCCGCGCAGGCCTTCGTCAGCCGTGATAACGAAGGTCGACTTGCAGTCGTCGATGCGGCCGGCCAGCGCATCCGGCGAGAAACCGCCGAAGACGATCGAATGGACGGCGCCGATGCGCGTGCAGGCCAGCATCGCATAGGCGGCTTCCGGGATCATCGGCATGTAGATGGTGACTCGATCGCCTTTCTTGACGCCGTGTTTCTTCATCACATTGGCGAGCCGGCAGACATGCTCGTAGAGCTCGTTATAGGTGACCTTCTTGTCGTCGTAGGGATTGTCGCCTTCCCAGATGATGGCGGTCTGGTTGCCGCGCTTCTTCAGATGCCGGTCGATGCAGTTGTAGGAAACGTTGGTCAGTCCGTCCTCGAACCATTTGATCGAGACCTTGCCGTCGAAGGAGGTGTTCTTGACCTTGCTGAACGGCTTGAACCAGTCGATGCGCTTGCCGTGCTTGCCCCAGAATTTGTCCGGGTTCTTGACGCTGTCGGCATACCATTTCAGGTAGGTGTCATTGTCGATCAGCGCGTTTTTCTTCCACGCCGGCTGGACGCGATGGACATGAACCTCGGACATTCCTGACTTTCCTCCCGAACCAATCGCCGGCTTGAAATGCCGGCGGGATCGCGGCGACACGGCCGCGAATTCGGCGGCATTATTACCAGTTCCGCCGTTACGGCAACATTAGACGTTGGATTCGCGCGGCGGGATGCCGCAGGGAGCTTCTCCAGGGCTGTCAGCACTCGAAGAGGTGCGCTGCTAACCGCATGTTTTCGCAAGCTAAAGCCGGTTCAGATGAAGAAAAAATCAATAGACGGTTAATCAGCGGCGCGCACAATCAGCCGTGGGAGGACAGGCGAATCAACCTGGGGACCGTCATGCGCGACCATGCCGAAATGGACCTGATGCTCAAAGGCTATGGCTTGACCACTGCCAAGATTCTTTATCACTTTCCCGATCACCCGCATCTGCTGCAGAGCTTCATCTGGCAGGACTACGATCTCGCGCCGAAGTTTCCGGTGCTGATCAAGTTCATCGAATTCTGGAAGGCCAAGCTGGACGGGCCGCTGCATTCGATCAGCTACACCCACCAGAAGCTGATCGCGCCGAATGAATGGCGCAAGGTGGATGGGGAGTTTGTGCTGCACTAGGGGCAAGTTTCGCAGCAACGGCTTCTTGAGGTCGGCGTTCTACGACGCCCCCCTCTGTCCTGCCGGACATCTCCCCCTCAAGTGGGCAGATTGGCAGCTCCACCGACAACGCCGCCCCTTGTTACGCCTGCGATTGGCGAAAGTCGCCGCGACATCCGATCTCCCCCCTTGAGGGGGAGATGGCCGGCAGGCCAGAGGGGGGCGCTGGCCCGCGAACCTTGCGCCATGACGGCCCGATGCGCTCAAACCACCGGCGGGTTCAACCGGGCAAAGCCTTCCTGCCGCCGATACGGGAAGTACGGGTAGGGCGCGGTGACTTCGCTTGCCGCGTCGAGCTGCCTTATCTGCCCCGGCGTCAAGGTCCAGCCGACGGCGCCGAGGTTCTGGCGCAACTGCTCCTCGTTGCGGGCGCCGATGATGACCGACGATACGGTCGGGCGCTGCAGCAGCCAGTTGATGGCGATCTGCGGCACGGTCTTGCCGGTTTCCTCGGCCACGACATCGAGGGCATCCATCACTCGATAGAGATGCTCGTCCTCGACCGGCGGACCGAAGCTTGCCGTGTCGTGCAGCCGGCTCTTTTCCGGTAGGGACTGGCCACGGCGGATCTTGCCGGTCAGGCGGCCCCAGCCAAGCGGGCTCCACACCAATGCACCGACGCCCTGGTCGAGGCCGAGCGGCATCAGCTCCCACTCATAGTCGCGGCCGACCAGCGAATAGTAGACCTGATGGGCGACATAGCGCGGATAGCCTTGGCTGTCGGCTTGCGCCAACGACTTCATCACTTGCCATCCGGAGAAGTTGGAGACGCCGACATAGCGCAGCTTGCCGGCACGGATCAGGTTGTCCAGCGTCGACAGCACCTCCTCGATCGGCGTGCCGGCATCGAAGGCGTGTAGCTGCAAAAGGTCGATGTAGTCGGTGCCGAGGCGCCTCAGCGCATCATCCACGGATCTGATCAGCCGCGAACGTGACGAGCCGTAATCGCCCGGCCCATCGCCCATCGGCAGCGCGGTCTTGGTCGAGATCAGCACGGCATCGCGGCGGCCTTTTATCGCGTCGCCAAGCACCTGTTCAGAAGCGCCGTTCGAATAGACGTCGGCCGTGTCGAACAAATTGACACCGGCCTCCAGGCAGATGTCGATCAGCCGCCGCGCTTCCCTGGCGTCGCTGTTGCCCCAGGCGCCGAACAGCGGGCCGGAACCGCCAAAGGTTCCCGCGCCGAAGGAGAGTGCGGGCACTTTCAAGCCCGATGCACCGAGACGTCGATAATCCATCTTTTTACTCCTGGTGGTATGAAGGGTGTCGGAAGCGGGTTTGCCGAGGGTAGTCACGAGCGGATGGAGGCAGGTGCGCCGAGCGCCGGGGTGCGATCGAGACGCAGCGCCAGGCCCGCCACGCCGAGTGCCGTGAGCGGCAGCAGGGCGGCGACCCAGGTGAGGGAACCCAGACCAAGGCCGTGGGCAATCACCGCGCCGCCAAGCCAGGCGCCTGCGGCGTTGCCGAGATTGAAAGCGGCGATGTTGAAGGACGAGGCGAGGCTCTGGCCGGCACCTTGCGCCTTGTCCAGCACCCACATCTGCAGCGGCGCCACGGTAGCAAAGGCGGCGGCACCGAGCAGGCCGACATAGATGACGGCCATCACCTGGCTGTGGATGGCGAAGGTCATCGTTGCGAGCACCAGGGCCAGCACCACGAGGCTGCCCAGCACGGACGGCCAAGCCAGCGGTCGGCGACCTTGCCGCCAAGCAAATTGCCGGCGATGAGACCGCCGCCGAAGACGAGCAGGATCGGCGACACGGCTGCTTCCTTGAAGCCGCTTATCTCGGTCAGCAACGGAGCGATATAAGTGAAGACGGCGAAGACGCCGGCATAGCCGAGCACGGTGGTGGCGAGGCCGAGCAGGACGGGGGTGCGGCGCAAAACGGCGAGATCGGCGCGCAGGTCGCTCTTTTCGGGCGCCGTCCGGCTGCGTGGCACCAGAGCCAGGATGACGGCGAAGGCGGCCACACCGACCACTGTCACGGCCCAGAAGGTCGCGCGCCAGCCGAAGGCCTGGCCGAGCCATGTGCCGAAGGGCACGCCGAGGATGTTGGCGATGGTCAGGCCGGTGAACATCAGCGCGATCGCCGAGGCTTGTCTGTTGGGCGCGACCAAGCCGGTGGCGACCACCGAGCCGACGCCGAAGAAAGTGCCGTGGGCAAAGGCGGTGATGATGCGGGCGCCCATCAGCGTCCAGTAGTCGGGCGCCAACGCGCAGGCGAGATTGCCGAGCGTGAAGATCGCCATCAGCGCCAGAAGCACGGTCTTGCGCGGCCAGTTGCCGGTGGCGATGGTCAGCAACGGCGCGCCGATGACGACGCCAAGCGCATAGCCCGAAATGAGCTGGCCGGCAGCCGAGATCGAAACGCCGAGATCCTTGCTGACATCGAGCAGCAAACCCATAATGACGAATTCGGTGACGCCGATGCCGAAGGCACCGGCGGCGAGGGCGTAGAGAGCAAGAGGCATGGCGGTTTTCCACTTCGATGCGAAGAGCGCCGTCCCGCGCCCCGACCCCTGAGATCGTGCTTCCCTGCATTGTGAACCAGACTTGCCTTGGGCATATTTTCTGTGAAATAGATTCATAAATGGCCAGGCCCGACATCAATCGCTCCGGCGAGATCGAAGTGTTCGTGCGCGTCGTCGAGGAAGGCAGTTTCTCCTCCGCGGCACGCGCGTTGCGCATGACGCCGTCGGCGGTGAGCAAGCTGATCGCGCGGCTGGAGGCCCGGCTTGGCGCGCGGCTGGTCAGCCGCTCGACGCGAAAGCTGCAACTGACGCCGGAAGGCACAGCATTCTACGAGAGCGG
>NZ_RZPB01000011.1:0-25992 GCF_003998535.1 Mesorhizobium sp. M7A.F.Ca.AU.002.02.1.1
GGCAAGAAGCGCATCATCGCCGAGACCGGCGCCGGCCAGCACGGCGTGGCCTCGGCCACGGTTGCGGCCCGCTTCGGCTTTCCCTGCGTCGTCTACATGGGCGCCACAGACGTTGCCCGGCAAAGCCCGAACGTCTTCCGCATGAAGCTGCTCGGCGCCGAAGTGCGCCCGGTGACCGCCGGCCACGGCACGCTGAAGGACGCCATGAACGAGGCGTTGCGCGACTGGGTCACCAATGTCGAGGACACCTATTACCTGATCGGCACCGCCGCCGGCCCGCATCCCTATCCGGAGCTGGTGCGCGACTTCCAGTCGGTGATCGGCATCGAGGCGCGGGCACAGATCCTCGAGCAGGAAGGCCGGCTGCCCGACACCATCATCGCCGCTGTCGGCGGTGGTTCGAACGCCATCGGCCTGTTCCATCCCTTCCTCGACGACAAGGAGGTCCGCATCATCGGCATCGAAGCCGGCGGTCGCGGTCTCGACGGCATCGAGCATTGCGCCTCGATGAATGCCGGCGCGCCGGGCGTGCTGCATGGCAACCGCACCTATCTCCTGCAGAATTCCGACGGCCAGATCATGGACGGCCATTCGATCTCGGCCGGCCTCGACTATCCCGGCGTTGGGCCGGAGCATTCCTGGCTGCGCGATTCAGGCCGGGTCGAATACGTGCCGATCCTCGATGACGAGGCGCTGGAGGCTTTCAAGCTGACGACGCGCGTCGAAGGCATCATCCCGGCGCTGGAATCGGCGCACGCCATCGCGCATGCGGTGAAGATCGTGCCTGCCATGGACAAGGATCAGATCGTCATCGTCAACCTGTCCGGCCGTGGCGACAAGGACGTGCACACGGTGGCCAGCATGCTGGGCATGGAGATCTGATCATGGCCACCCGCATCGACCGCCGCATGGCGAAGCTCAGGACCGAAGGCCGCCCGGCGCTCGTCACCTATTTCATGGGCGGCGACCCCGACTACGATACCTCTTTGTCGATCATGAAGGCGTTGCCGGGCGCAGGTTCCGATATTATCGAGCTCGGCATGCCGTTCTCCGATCCGATGGCCGACGGCCCGGCGGTCCAGGCGGCGGGCTTGCGGGCGCTGAAAGGCGGCCAGACGCTGGCCAAGACGCTGAAGATGGCGGCCGACTTCCGCGCTGGCGACAATGAAACGCCGATCGTGCTGATGGGCTACTACAATCCGATCTACATCTATGGCGTCGACCGCTTCCTCAAGGACGCGATCGCCAGCGGCATCGACGGGCTGATCGTCGTCGACCTGCCCCCGGAGATGGATGAGGAACTGTGCATTCCGGCATTGAAAGCCGGCATCAACTTCATCCGGCTGGCGACGCCGACCACCGACGACAAACGCCTGCCCAAGGTGCTGCAGAACACGTCGGGCTTCGTCTATTACGTGTCGATGACCGGCATCACCGGCTCGGCACTGGCCGACACCGGCAAGGTGGCGGCGGCGGTCAAGCGCATCAAGGGCCACACCGACCTGCCGGTCTGCGTCGGCTTCGGCGTCAAGACCGCCGAGCAGGCCCGGGTGATCGGCGCCAATGCCGACGGCGTCGTCGTCGGCACCGCGATCGTCAATGCGGTGGCCAATGTGCTGGGGCCGAAGGGCGAGAAGACCGCCGATCCGGCCGAGGCCGTCGCCACGCTGGTCAGCGGCCTAGCGCAAGGCGTGCGCTCGGCCCGCCTTGCTGCTGCCGAATAGTTTCCCTACGTCAGGTCTTGTGCATGCCGTTATCCCAGAACCGGTTCCCACTTTTGGGCGACATGCATTAGCAACTCTTCGTCAGGACAGGAGCCGAAGCGATGAACTGGATCACCAATTACGTTCGCCCGAAGATCAATTCGATGCTCGGCCGGCGCACCGACATGCCCGAGAATCTCTGGATCAAGGATCCGGAGACCGGCGAGATGGTGTTCCACAAGGACCTGGAATCGAACCAGTTCGTCATTCCCTCGTCCGGTCATCACATGAAGATCTCGGCCAAGGAGCGGCTGAAATTCTTCTTCGATGGCGGCAAATACGAGACCCTGGACAACCCCAAGGTCATGCAGGATCCGCTGAAATTCCGCGACGAGAAGCGCTATGTCGACCGGTTGAAGGACGCCAAGGCCAAGACCGGCCTTGAGGACGCGATCATCAATGCGCTGGGCACCGTCGAGGGTCTTCCGGTTGTGGTCACGGTGCAGGACTTCGCCTTCATGGGCGGTTCGCTCGGCATGGCCGCCGGCGACGCCATCGTGCACGGTTTCGAAGTGGCCCTGCAGCGCAAGCGGCCGCTGATCCTGTTTGCTGCTTCCGGCGGCGCCCGCATGCAGGAAGGTATTTTGTCCCTGATGCAATTGCCTCGGACAACGGTCGGTGTCGACCGGCTGAAGGAAGCCGGCCTGCCCTACATCGTCGTTTTGACCAACCCGACCACGGGCGGCGTGACCGCCTCCTACGCCATGCTGGGCGACGTGCACATCGCCGAGCCCGGCGCGCTGATCGGCTTTGCCGGACCGCGCGTCATCGAACAGACGATCCGCGAGAAACTGCCCGATGGCTTCCAGCGCTCCGAATATCTGATGGAGCACGGCATGGTCGACATGGTCGTATCCAGGCTGGAAATGCGTGAAACGATCGCGCGCCTGCTCAAGATGCTGCTCAAGCTGCCGGAAGAGCAAAAAACGCTGGAGCCGGAAATCCTGCCGCCGGCGGTGGTTGCCGCGGAAGCTCGGCCGCAAGCCTGAAGCGACACGAAGCGCCGCGACCGCGATTGCACGAGGGCTTCGGCGCGCTGTAGCCTTTGATTGCCATGGCCATCCGAAACCGATTCTGGTTTTCAGGCTCATGCGCTAGGATTCCACCATGACGACGCTTGCCGCCGACCGCGAAATCGAAGCCCTGATGGCGCTTCATCCGAAAGGCTTCGACCTTTCGCTCGACCGCATTTCGCGGCTGCTGGAGCGGCTTGACAATCCGCAGGACCGGCTGCCCCCGGTCATCCACATCGCCGGCACCAACGGCAAAGGTTCGTGCGCAGCCTTTTCACGCGCCCTGCTCGAGGCTGCGGACTACCGCGTCCATGTCCACACCTCGCCGCATCTGGTCAACTGGCATGAGCGTTACCGGCTGGCCGCCGATGGCGGCGGCAGGCTGGTCGAGGACAGGGTTTTCGCCGATGCCATTGCCCGTGCCGCCAGGGCCAATGAAGGCGAGAAGATCACCGTCTTCGAGATCCTCACCGCCGTCACCTTCCTGTTGTTTTCCGAACACCAGGCCGACGCTGCGATCATCGAAGTCGGGCTCGGCGGCCGCTTCGACGCGACCAATGTCATCAAGGAGCCGGCCGTGTCGGTGATCATGCCGGTGTCGCTCGACCACGAGGCCTATCTCGGCGACCGTGTCGAACTGATCGCAGCCGAAAAGGCCGGCATCATCAAGCCCGGCTGTCCGGTGGTCATCGGCGCGCAGGAAAGCGAGACGGCTCTGCAGGTGCTGATCGAAACCGCCGAGCGGCTTGAATGCCCCACCTTCGTCTACGGCCAGGACTTCCTTGCCTTCGAGGAAAACGGCCGCATGGTCTACCAGGACGAAGACGGCTTGATGGACCTGCCGCCGCCCAGGCTGCCCGGCCGCCACCAGTTCGCCAATGCGGCGGCGGCGATCGCCGCGGTCAAAGCGGCCGGTTTCGAGATCAGCCATCGCGCCGCCGAAAAGGCGATGATCAATGTCGCCTGGCCCGGCCGCATGCAGAAGCTCGTGCAGGGCCGGCTGGCCGAACTGGCACCCAAGGGCGCCGATATCTGGCTCGACGGCGGCCACAATCCCGGTGCCGGCGTGGTGGTTGCCGAAGCGCTGGCCGAGCAGGAAGAGAAGAACCCGCGTCCGCTGTTCCTCATCTCGGGCATGATCAACACCAAGGACCAGAGCGGCTATTTCCGTGCCTTCAAGGGCCTCGCCCGGCATGTCTACACGGTGCCGGTGAGCCTCAGCGAGGCCGGCGTGCCGAACGACGAACTGGCGATCCGCGCAACGGAAGCCGGGCTGACCGCCGAGCCGGTGAGTTCCGTCGCCAGCGCGCTGATGCTGCTGCGCGACACCTGGGACGGCCCGTCGCCACGCATCCTGATCAGCGGTTCGTTGTATCTGACCGGAGCGGTGCTGGCCGAGAACGGCACCCCGCCGACCTGAAGCAGGCGACTATTCATGCCTTGGGTGGCTGCGGCGGCTGAGGCCGAACCTTGGCTTTCGACCTTCAGAAATCCCACGGTGAGATCAGATCAAGGCTGGTGGTGCCAAAGTCGCTGAGATTGCGCGTTGCCAGCCGGCCACCGTTCACGCGCGCTATCGCCGCAATCATGCCATCGGGGGCTGACATGCCGGCACCTTGGCGTGTCGCGGCACCCATGATCTCGCCGTAAGCCAAGGCAGCATCTTCAGTCAGTCCAAAAATCCGGCCGGCAAATCGATGGCGCCACCGGGAAAGTCCCTGCTCCAGCCGATCGGCACGCTCATCAGGCCGTATTTTTTGGATGCCGAAGGCGATTTCAGCAATCGTCACTGTGGGAAGGGCCAGTTCAGCGTCATTGCGGACAAGCCATGCCAGGACAGCTTGGTCCGGCGCCTTCTTCAGACTCTCCGAAATCACGTTGGTATCGACGAAAATCAAAGCTCAAGTCCCGAATGAACCTGGCGGCCTTCGCGAATGATCTTTTCCAGATCGATGTCGGCGCCATGGTTTGCAGTCAAGCTGGCATAGAAGGTGGAAGCAGGTTCACGGCCAGCTTCACGAATTTCGTAGGATTCGAGCGCACGTTCGACCACATCGGCTATCGAACGATTTTCACGACGAGCAAGTCTATGAGCCAGGTCGCGTGCTTTTGCGCTTCGGACTGAGAGTTGTGGTTCGGCCATTTCGAACTCCCTTTTAGAACGGATATAGGCCGATCCACTGCTGCCATCAAGGTGGCAGTTGATGGCGTGCCATCACGCGGTGGATTTCCAGCGCATTGATAGGCGACGTTACTTCAGCTCTATCTCGATAAAGGCGTATTCGCCTTCATTGGCGTTGATGACGTCGTGCTCTACGCCCTCCTTGCGGAAATAGGGCGCGCCCTTCTTCATCTCGGCAAAGGATTCGCCGTCCTTGGTCAACAGCTTCACCTTGCCGTCCATCAGCGGCACGACGACATAGTCGTGGCCGTGGCGATGCCAGCCGGTGTTCTCGCCCGGCGCGAAGCGGTATTCGGTGACGATGACACGCTCGTTGTCGATGAAGACGGTGGCCTTGGCGGATCCGGTCATGGGGTTCTCCTGTCTGCCTCGAGCAGATGACATGGAGTGCCCGGACGCGAGGGCCAGAGCCACGCACCGATGACGCCAACAAAAAGCCCGGCGCGAGGCCGGGCTTGATATCAGGAATTTCAGATGGGTCAGGCGAGGTTGCCATTGATCCAGTGCGACAGCGCGGTCTTCGGCGCGGCACCGACCTTCATGTCGGCCATTTCGCCGCCCTTGAAGATCATCAGCGTCGGGATCGAGCGCACGCCGAACTGGGCGGCAAGCTCCGGATTCTCGTCGATGTTGAGCTTGGCGATCTTGACCTTGGCGCCAAGTTCGGTGGCGATATCTTCGAGCGCCGGCGCAATCATCTTGCAGGGACCGCACCATTCCGCCCAGAAATCGACGACGACCGGTACGTTGGCGTCAAGCACGTCAGCCTGGAAGTTGCTCTTGTCGACCTTCACGGTTGCCATATGGAAAAATCCTTTTGAAAGTTTTTGTCCCACCAAATGTGGTGGTGATCGCGCCCTTCTTCAAGCAGGTGTTGTGTCACGCTCCCGTGAGTCGAGCAAGGGCGTCGTCCAAGGCGCTGGCAGGCAGTTCGATCAGCCGCGGCGCCTCGGTGAACAGCAAGGCCGCCTTGACCGTGCGGCCGGGATAGAGCGGCTGCAACAGCGCGCGGTAGAGCGCCAACTGCAGGACATAGGCCGGCGGCACCTCGGCCAGACTGGCGGGCGCCGGCCGGTTGGTCTTGTAGTCGACAATCGATACCGTGTCCGGCGTTACCGCCAGCCGGTCGATCTTGCCGGAAATCGAGCGCTTCTTGCCCTTGACCTCCAGGCTGCCCATGATCGCAACCTCGGCACGCGACGATGGCGCAAACAGCTGACCGAAGCCGGGATCGGCAAGGATCGATGTGACCGACGCCAGGGCCTTTTCACGCTCTGATGGCGGCCAGTCCGCACCGGTTCGCAAGAGATAGCGTTCTGCCGCTCCCGCACGTTCGGGCTCGGCAATACCGGGCAGCATCTGCAGCAGTTTGTGGAGGGCGAGCCCACGCAGCACGGCAAAGCCGGGCTCGGCGTCGGCGTCGAGCACCGGCGACGCCTTGTCGACAACGGCTTGCTTGCCTTCGTCGATCAGCGCCGAGGCGCCCGATGGCGACAACGGACGCGGCAGATCCTCGAAGGGCAGCAAGGGCCGGAACAGCGTCGCCGGCAAAGGCGCGAAAGCGTCGGCCTGCCGTAGCTGATCGGCGGAACTTGGCGCGACGGGGGGCAGCTTGGTGACATGGAAACGGTGCACCGGCTCGCCGCCGGCGGGATGCGCACGCTGCTCGCTCTCCGACGCGCCGATCAGCGCGCGGCTGACGATCGAGTGCCAGGTGCCGGCGTTCGGCGCCCGCTTGCCATGATAGCCGCAGACGATCAGCCGGTCCTCGGCACGGGTCATGCCGACATAGAGCAGCCGGCGGTATTCGTCGTCGGCGAGTTCCCGTGCCCTTGAGGCCGCCGCTTTCGAAAAACCGTTGGCGACCTCGCTGGCCGAGCGCCAGAGATAGCCCTTGCCGTCCCAGTTCGCGCCGGAGCCATCGAAGGGCATCAGGCGCGGCAAATGCTGGTCGCTGAACGGCGCGGAACCGCCATCGACCAGGAACACGACGGGCGCTTCCAAGCCCTTGGCGGCGTGCACGGTCATGACCCGGACCTCGTCGCGGGTCTGGTCCATCTCGCGCTTGATCTCGGGACCGGCGTTTTCCAGTGTCGACAGGAAGGCTTCCAGCCCCGGCAGGCCGGTTCGCTCCTCGGCAAGGCAGAAGCTGAGGAACTCGTCGAGAATATCGCCAGCTTCGGGCCCGAGCCGCGCGATCATCTTGCGGCGCACGCCATCGCGCGCCAGCAGGGCGGCGTAGAATTCGAACACTGGCTTAAACGCGGCTTCGTTCGTCCAGATGTCGACCTGGGCGACGATCTTCGCCAGTCTCTCGCTTTCGCCGGCGTGCTGTCGCAGCGATGCGATCAATGACAGGCCGGCCGGCCTCTGCGCGGCGAGCGTGAAAAGCGCCTCTTCCGGCAGATCGAAGATCGGGCTGCGCAACACGGCGGCAAGCGACAAATCGTCCTGCGGCTGGATGAGGAGGTGACCGAGCGCGATCAGGTCCTTGACCGCGATGTGCCCGGGCAGGCTCAACCGGTCGGCGCCGGCAACCGGAATGTCGCGGCGTTTGAGTGCGCGGGTCAGGGCATGGACGAAGCGATCGCGCTTGCGCACCAGCACCAGCACATCGCCCGGCCGCAGCCGCTTGCCGCGGCCTTCGATGATTTCGCCACTGCCGATCCAGCCGGCGATGGTGGCGGCGACGTTCTCGGCCACGCGCACCGCCGGCGCGTGGGCATGGTCGATGGCTTGCGTCCAGTCGTCGGGCTCATCGACAACATCGGCGCCGACCGACGGCCACACCTCGACATAGCCCGGCGCGTCGGTGCGGATCGCCTGGTGGCGAAGCGGATCGGGATCATGACTGATGCCGCGCCGCACGGCTGGATCGGCGAAGACGCGGTCGACCGCGGTCAGAACATCGTCGGTCGAGCGGAACGACCAGGTCAGCTTGAGGTCGGCGAAGGACGCCTCGGCGTCACGCACTCGTCCGGCAAACAACAGCCGGCTGTCGGCGAAGGAGTCCGGGGCCGCACCCTGGAACGAATAGATCGACTGCTTCTCGTCGCCGACGGCGAACACCGTGCGATGGACCCTGTCGCGTGCGCCAAAGCCGGCAAAGAATTCCTCCGCCAGCCGTTTCACCACTTCCCATTGGTCCGGACTGGTGTCCTGCGCCTCGTCGAGCAGGATGTGGTCGATGCCCTGGTCGAGCTTGTACTGCACCCAGGGGCCGGCGTCCGGCCGCGCCAGCAGGTTGACGGTGCGGGTGATCAGGTCGTTGAAATCGAGGAAGCCGCGGCTGCGCTTGAGCATTTCGTAGCGGGCGATCAGCCAGTCGGCGATGGTCAGCGCGGCAGCCGTGCCTTCAAGCATCCGGAACAGGGCCAGCCGATCGGTGGTTTCGACTATGGCGTTGGCGGCCGAGAGATAACGCTCCGCCAGATCCGGCAACCGGTCGACCAGGGCCTTCTTGAAGGCCTTTGCCGGGTCGTAAGCGTCGCCATCGGTCTTGAGGAAGGCTCGCGCGAGCAGTTGCAGGCGGCGAATGGGATCGCCCTCGGCAAAAGCCTGCCGCGCATAGGGCAGGATGTTGTTCAGTACCGATCTGGCGTCGGTGGCCTCGGCGGCGTGGGCGAAGCCGGCAAAATAGTCGGGCAGGAAGCCCGGCAACGGCCATACCGAAGCGGCTATGCCCTCGGCCGTCTGGCCTGGATGGAAATGGAATTCGTCGAACAGGGCCTGGAAATGCGTGCCATCGCGCCCGACCGCCTCGATGAAATGGCGCAAGCCGTCGCGCTTGCGCACAATCTCACCCAGCAAGGCGTCGAGCCCGGCTTCGCCGCCCCGATCGAGAATGGAGGCAAAAGCCTCGGCCAGATCCCTGTCACCGGCGGACGTGCCCGAAATCATCTCGCGGCGCGCCGCGGCAAACAGCGATGCCTCCATCTGGCCGTCGAGCATCTCGAAATGGGCCGGGATGTTGGCCTCCAGCGGGAACTGGTGCAGCACCGATTCGCAGAAGGCGTGAATGGTCTGGATCTTCAGCCCGCCGGGCGTTTCCAGCGCCTCGGCGAACAGGCGCCGCGCCCGGCGCATGGTCTCGAGATCGGGCCGGCGCCCCTCCAGCGCCTCGACCTTTGCCGCCAGATCCACGTCACCAAGCGTCGTCCACTCCGACAGTGTCGAAAAGACCCGGTTCGACATGTTGGCGGCGGCGGCGCGCGTATAGGTCAGGCACAGGATCTTCGACGGATCGGTGCCGCGCAGCAGCAGCCGGATTACGCGCTGCGCCAGCACATGGGTCTTGCCGGAGCCGGCATTGGCCGACACCCAGGCGGAATTGCCGGGGTCGGCGGCGCGGGCCTGGCTGGTCGCGGTGTCGCTGGGAATGGGATAGGCCTTCTTCATGCCTCCCCTCCCTCGTCGCCGGCATCGCCGCCTGCCGACCATTCGAGCACGCGGGCAAGATGGTCGTAGTCGCCATCCGTCTCGCCTTCGCGGAACGGCAGCGCGCGCGACAGATACCCGGTCGCAGGGTCCGCATAGTGGATCAATAGCTTTTCCAGCCGTGCCCAGGCCTCTTCGGCAAGATCGGTCGCGGTCCGCGGCTGGCGGTTGTGTTCGAGGATGGATTCCTCGAACACCTCGCCATTCGGCTTCAGCCTGATGAAAGCCAGTTGAGAGGGCTCACGCACGCCCAAATCCTTGAAGGCGCCGCGCCTGAGCAGCGCGCCCTCGAGCGCCAGTTGCGGCGCAAGCAGTGTGTGCGCCTGCGCCTTGGACGGCGAGGAGCCGGTCTTGTAGTCCAGTATGTCGGCCATGCCGCCGGCCAGAAGGTCGACGCGGTCGGCGTAGCCGGACAGCGTCACGCCGGACTGGCCGACAACGGTCTTTCCGGCGCGCTCCTCGGCATGGCGCCTTGTCACAGCATCAGCGCGCGTGCGCTCCCACTCGATGATGTTGGCGGCGAGTTTCTCGAAGCGCGGCCACCACACCGCCTCGACGTCGGCCGGAAGGGCGGCTTCGGCAAAGCAGGCGCGGCCGGCGGCGATGAGGCCGGCAAGCGCATCGGGAGCGCGCGGATCGGCGACGCTGCCTGAGAACAGGTGCAGGATGGCGTGAAACAGCGTGCCGCGCTCGGCCGCACCAGGGTCGCGAATAACCGGATCGAGCGGCATCAGGCCGAGGATGCGTCTTGCATAGACGGCGTAGGGGTCACGGCGCAGGGTCTCGATCTCGGTGACCGAGAAATGCGTCGGGCGCACCGACAGCGGCGGCTTCGGCTGCGGCCGTGGCGCGAAATCCTGCCTTGGGCCGGCATCCAGCGCGCGCGCCCAGGCGAGCAGCTCGTCGCCACGCCGGCGCAGCTCCGCTGCCTGGTCGCTGCCGATGAAGGTCAGCAGCCGCTGAAGCCAGCGCGACGGCACGGCGGGTGCATCGCCGGCACGTGCCGAGCGGGACAGCACCACCTTCCCGGCGCCCATGGCCATCTGGAAATCATGCGCGGCAAGGCCGATACGCCGCTCGGGCGGTTCGAGGTCGATGCCGGTCTTCATCAGCCGCGACATGAAGCGGTCGCTCTCTGGCTTGCGCGGCCATACGCCCTCGTTGAGCCCGCCGATGACCAGCGTGTCGACCGTCTGCAACCGGGCTTCCAGCGCGCCCCAGATGGCGATGTTCCGGTCGGTGCCTTGTGCCGGCTTGACCGTTTCAGGCGCGATCAGCGCCGCCATGATGTCGGGCCACTCGGTCGCCGCGAAGGACAGCGAAGCCGAAGCCGCGACCAGCCCGCGCAGCAGTTCGGCAAGCTTCTCGCCGGCGTCACCGGCATAGAGTTCGCCAAGGCCGCCGTCGGCGATGCGGCCGAGATTTTCGAGTGTCACGACACTGGCCCTGACAAGCGCGGCAAGGTCGGCGTCATCCCGGCCTCGGAAGGCTGCGAGCGGCGCCAGCGCCTGCTTGAGACGTTCGAGCAAATTCCGCGCAGTTTCGATAGAGCGCACGGTCAGCCGGGAAAACCAGAAGGGCTGCCGGCTGCCGCCGCCCAAGCCGGTGAGGCGGGCTTCGAACAGTTCCGGTAGCGAAACGATGTCGGGGCGGCCTGTGCCGCCGCGCAACGCCACCAGTTCGATCAGCTCCGCCGCGTGGCGCACATCGGCCCGTTCGAGGCCGAGGCCGAGCAGCGGATGCTTGAGCAGCGACAGCAGGCCAACCGGATCGCCTGGCCGGAACAGTGCCTCGAGCGCCAGCCTGAGCAGGCTGGCCGCCGGAGTGTTGGCGAGCGGTGTGCCACCGGAATCGTCGGCAACGACGCCGAAGCGCTGGAGCTCGATCGAGACGCGCCGCGCCAGCGCGCGGTCGCCGGTGACGAGAGCCGCCCTTTGGCCGGGCTGTTCGACCGCGCGCTTGAGCGCGACGGCGATGGCGACGGCCTCATCACGTTCGCTGGCGGCTTCGAGCAAGGTCACCTCGGCGAAGGCGCCGGCAATGTCGGACGCCGGGAAACCGGCACGTGTCTCGGCCCAGAGTTCGGTGGTTTCGGCCGGCCGCAGCGCTTCGCCGACAAGGGCAGCGCGAAGCGCACGTCGCGGTTCGGCCACGCCAATCTCCTCGACGTCGCCGCGCAATACGCCGATCTTGCCGATCAGCCTGGCCAAGCCATATTGCGGGTGGCCGAGTACGGCTGGACGCGCGCCAGGCGCGGCAATCGCCTGGAACGACGCTTCGTCCAGCGTCCGGTCGAGACCCGGCAGCACGATGGCGCCGCCGGGCAGGCGCGCGATCGCGGCAAGCAATTCGGCCGTCGCTGGTATCGAGCCGGTCGAGCCTGCGGCGATGACCGGGCCGGCGGGCGGATTGCGCTGCAGCCGCGCCGCCTCGGCGCGGATCAGCGCGCTGCGATGCGCGGCCGGATTGGAGCGGTCGCTTTCCGCGAGGAATTTCGGCCAGGCTTCGGTGACGATGCCGAGGAATTCGAGCGTCACCTGCCACCATCCGGCAAGATTGCCGGTCACCAGATCGGTGAGCTTGGCCCAGTCGGTGCCTTCCGTCTCGATCTCGTCCATCAGCCGGGCGAGATCGCGCGCCAGCCAGATCGCGTCGGCGGTGGAAGCCGGGATGACGATCTCCTCGGCGAAAAGGGCGGCGACATGCGCCGGCAGCCGGCGTTTCCAGGCGCGCACCAGCGGCGTCAGCAGCAACAGGCGTTCGGTTGCCGAAATCGGCGGCGCCAGATCGATGGCCGCCGCTGCCTCGGTCTCGAACGCAGCCTCATCCTCGTCGAATTCGCCGAGTGGCCGGATGACCGGCAGGATCGCCGAGCCGCCGCCGCCGCGTGCCGCCAGGCTGTCGACGAAGACACCCCGCAAGGCACGCGCGGCACGGCGTGTCGGCACATAGATGGTGGCATCGGCCAAAGCGAGCGGGTCGCCGTCGAATCGAAACCCCGGAACAAGACGGCCGGCAAGCAGCGCCTCGGCAAGCGTCGGCAGAAACGGCGCTCCGGGCGGGATCGAGAAAACGCGGCTGGAGCCGCTCATTGCGACTCGATGAGCGCACCGGCGACCGCCGCTTCCGCGAGCGGTACGGCATCGGGCGTGCCGACGGTGATCCAGTGGCCATGCATGGGCATGCCGAACAGGCGCCCTGCGGCGATGGCGGAATCGAAATAGGCGTTGAGCGAGTGCGGCCCGGCCGGTGCGCCCTTGAACAGGCGCGGATCGACGATCGCCGCGCCGGCATAGATCAGCCCCGCCGGATCCCCCTTTGAACGCCGCAAGCCGCCATCCGGCGCCACCAGGAAATCGGTGCTGCCGCAGTGTCCGGTCGCCTGTTGGAGATCCGCCAGCATCAGCAGAATATCCATTTTCGCCGCGTCCCATGCAAGGGCGAGGCGCTGGAGATTGAGAGGACCGTCATCGATCCAGAAGGTGTCGGCATTGAGGATGTAGAAGGGTCGCTCGCCCAGTTCCGGCAGCGCCTTGACGATGCCGCCGGCGGAATCGAGCAGTTGTTCGCTCTCATCGGAAATGACGATTTTTGGCGCGCGGCGCGCGGCGACATGGGCGAGGATCTGTTCGGGAAAATAGTGGACGTTGACCACGGCCTTCGCGACACCGGCGGCAGCCAGGCTGTCGAGGCTCCAGTCGAGCAACGTCTTGCCGGCAATCCTGACCAGCGGCTTGGGAATGGTGTCGGTAATCGGCCGCATGCGTTTGCCAAGGCCGGCGGCAAGTACGATGGCGGTGTCCGGTCCTGCTGTCACAGCGCTCGCTCCTCCAGCAAACCGTGGGCGTCGTAGAACTCGCGCAGGCTTGCCAGCGCCGGATGAGACAAGGCCCGGCGCAGATAATCGCGAATGCGCGGCAGGTGTTTTAGATAATAGGGCTTGCCGTCGCGCTTTTCGAGGCGGACGAAGATGCCGAGGATCTTGGAATTTCGTTGCGCCGCCATGATGGCGTAGGATTCCAGGAAGCTTGCCTCGTCGAAAGCACCGGCTGCGTGGCGCGCCGCGACATAGGCATCCAGCGTCTTTCTCTCGATCTCGGGCGACATCGTAACACGCGCGTCCATGGCCAGCGAGGCGACGTCATAGGCGGACGGGCCGATCAGCGCATCCTGGAAATCGACGATGCCCAGCCGATCATGCCCTGAACGGTCGCCGCGCCAGATGATGTTGGGCGAATGGAAGTCGCGCAGCATCAGCGTATATTCGCGGCCGTGCAGCCGGTCGAGGAGCGCGCCCCATTGCTTGTGGTAGCCGGCGCGCAAGGCACCGCTTGCCGGGCTGCCCGTTATTGCCGGCACGTACCAGTCGACCAGCAGATCGGCCTCGATCATCATGGCCTCGCGGTCGAAAGGCGGGACATCGTGGAAGCCGCCATGCCCTGTTTCCAGGCGCTGCGGCCAGGTCCTGCCATGCATCATGGCCAGCAGCTCGGCCGCCGCCGCGCAGCGCTCGGGCAGCGGCTGGCCATCGCTGCCGAGGAACCCTTCCGAGCCAAGATGCTCGAGTAGCAGGAATCCCTGCTCCTGGTCCTCGGCATGGATTTCCGGAACGCTGACGCCGCCTGCCCTTAAGGCGCGGTCGATGGCGACGAAAGCGGAAACCGACTGGGCGGTGTGGGCGATCTCGGCATAGGGCTTGCCGTCGCGGACCGGCGGGCCGAGCACCAGCCGTGGCGAGTTCATCAGCACTTGCGGCTTTTGGCCCGGCAGCGAAACGATCTCGTAAGAGCGGGCAGAAGCATCGCCAATGAAATGGCGGCGCTGCGCTTGCGCCCAGCCGGCGCTCACGAGAAAGTCGCGCATGGCCAGCGACCTTGCGGCCCGATCGAAGGCAGGTCCCTGCCCCGACAATCGTGCCAGCCGGCCGTTGCCATGCTGGACGAGCTCGATCAGGACCGTGGTTTTCGGCAGATGGGCTTCCGCCCGCTCCGGCCATTCGACCAAAGCAGCACCTTGCGCCAAGGCTTCGTCGAAACCAAGCTCATCGATCTCGTCGGCCGAGGACAGGCGGTAGAGATCGAAATGATGCACCGGAATGCGGGTGTCGTAGCTCTGCACCAGCGTGAAGGTCGGGCTCGGAACGTCGAGGCCGGCATCGTCGGCCAAGGTCCTGATCAAGGCCCGCGCCAGCGTCGACTTGCCGGCGCCCAGATCGCCCTTCAGGGCAAGCACGTCGCCTGGGCGCAGCGACAGCGCCAGATCTTCGCCCAGCCGCGCTGTCTGGGTCTCGTCGGCGAGTAATCGCTCCAGCACCAGTCCGGTCATCGAACGCGCTACTCGGCCGCGGCACGGATGCCCGGCATGTCTGGAAAGGTGCAGATGACGGTCGTGCCCTTGTCCTTGCCGGTTTCGATGCGAACGCTGCCGCCATGCAGCTCGACGAAGCTCTTGACGATCGACAGGCCGAGGCCGGCGCCGCGCCGGCGGCCGCCATTGGCGCGCGGCTCGAAACGGCGGAACACCGAATCGAGCACATCGGGCGGCATACCGGGACCGTCGTCATGGACCGAGAATTCCACCCCGTCCGCCAGATGGCGGCAAGTGAGCCGGATGGTGCTGGCTTCCGGGGCGTAATTGGCGGCGTTGCTGAGCAGATTGTAGAGGATCTGGCGGACGCGGACCTCATCGCCGTGAAACGTCTTCGGCGCCGAGGCTGCTTCAACCTCGAGCCTGATCGAATGCTCTTCCAGCCGGTCGGCCACCAGTTCGGCCGCAGCGGCGATGGTGCGATCGACCTGCACCTCGGAAATATCGAGCTGCATGATGCCGGCGTCCACCGTCGCCAGGTCGAGTATGTCGTTGACGATGGTGAGCAGGACCGCGGAGGAGGAGCTGACATGCTCGACATATTCCCGCTGCTTCTGCGTCAGCGGACCGGTCGTGGGCTGTGACAGGAGTTCGGTGAAGCCGATGATGTTGGTCAGCGGCGAGCGCAGTTCATAGGAAACATGCTGGACGAATTCGTTCTTGAGCTGGTCGGATTTTTGCAGCGCCTCGTTCTTGTCCTTCAGCGCCCGCTCGACATGGACGCTGTCGGTGACGTCGACGAAGGTCATCATCACCTGCCCGTTGGGCAGCGGGATCATGGCGTAACTCAACACGTTGCCGTTGTTGAGCTCGGTCTGTCCGTGGCGGTCGCGGCGCTCGTCGTCGAAGCCGGTGACGGCGGCAACAAAGCCGGGCCAGGGGCTGTCCGCCGCCTGCCGGTCGCAAAGGTCGCGGATGGTGGAAACATGGACGCTGGGCTTGGCCGCTTCGCCGCTCAATCCCCAGAGCGTGGCAAAGGCAGGATTCGACAGCCGGAGCCTGCCGTCGGGTCCGAACACCGCTACGCCTTCGGCAAGATTGTCGAGCGTCTCGCCCTGGACCCGCACCGCTGTCTGGTAGCGGCTCTCGAGGTCCATCTTCTCGGTCAGGTTCTCGAACACCCAGGTGACGCCGCCCTTGGGCTGCGGATTGGCGACGACGCGGATGGTCTTGCCATCCGGCAGATGCCACCAATGTTCCTGGGATTCCACAGCGCGATAGGCACCGAGCAGGCCTTCCTTCCAGCGGCGCCATTCAGGCTGTTCGGCGATCTTGCCTTCGCTGCGCAGCCGGTCGAGCAGCAAGGCATTGTCTGGAGCGCTGTGCAGGAAGCCTGCCTCCAGGCCCCAAAGCTTCTGGAAGGCCTGGTTGAAGAACCGCAGCTTCTCGTCGGTGTCGAAAATGGCGACCGCCGTGTTGAGCTGGTCGAGCGTGTCGGCGTGGCTTCGCACCGTCCGTTCGTATTCGCCGCGAACGGCTTCGATGGCACTGGTGTCGCAGGCAAGGCCGGCCGAGCCATCGCTGCCGGCGAAATCGGTGACCGCGAACACACGGCGGTCGCCTTCGATCACGGTGGACAGCGACTGCTCGAAAACCGGATGCGTCCTGTGCTGGGCGGCAATCGCATCGCGCGCCTGGCCGCCGAGGAACTCTTTCTTCTCCCGAACCGCGGCTTCGGCATTTTCGGCTTCGACGGCATCGGCATAGGCGCGGTTGACCCACTTCAGCCCGCCATCCTCGCCGCGGAGCCACGCCGGCATGTTCAGCGCGTCGAGCAGGCCGATCATCGTGTCGTGGTCGGCGGCCAGCCGCTGGTTCTCGATCTTCAGTCTGGCCTGGCTGCGCTGCGTCTCCGAGAGCGAGAGGAAACGCACGAGCACATGCGCGGCACTCTTGCGGCCATGCACTTCGAGCGGCGCACCGGCCTGCGATTCGATGACCAGGTCGAAGGGTTTGGCCTTTTCGCGCAATCCCGCGACGGCATGTTCGAGTGCCGCCGCCGAACGCGGCATCAGCCAGCGGCCGAAAGCAAGAAAAGCGGCCCTATCCTCGGGAGCGCCGCTTTCGACGGGCAATGTGCCGATGAGCTCGGGCTTCTTGTTTTCCGCAGCCCAGACGACGACGCGCTGGTCGCGCAGATTGAGCAGCGCCTCGGAACGGCGGAGCGCCGCGTTGATGTCGGCGAGGCGGCTCCTGAGTTCGACATTCTCCGCCGAGGTGCGGGCTCTTTCGCGGATGAGAACGATGGCCGATATCAGTGCGGCACCCGTCACGCCGACGAACACTGCAAGCTGCATGACATCAATGGCACTCACCGACAGTCCGGCGACGCTGGCAACAGCGGTCTCGGCATGCGCGGCGGCGCCGGCCAAGGGCCCCGCGAGCGCGGAGGTGGCAAGGAATGTCGACGCGCGGGCGCGCCAGGACAGGCTCCCCCCTTCCAGGGCGGAGCCAGCAATCCCCGAATCGTCATGGCCGCCGGAAACGGCCCGTCCCGCTCTGTGCGGGTGTTGCCCCGGCATGTCTTGGTCCTCTCCGCCGCCTGAATGCAAGACCGCCCTGATGCGTGCCTCTCTTGACCCTCTCGGGCTGGAAGCATCGCCGAATCACCTGACAATAACCCCTCGCCGAATCGGCGTGAAGGCTGATGGCGCGCAAAAATAAGGCCGGGCGAAAAGTCAATCGCCCGGCCTCAATATCTGGTAGTAATTTTAGCTTTGGTTAATAGCGGTAGTGTTCCGGCTTGAACGGACCCTGCGGCGTGACGCCGATATAGGCGGCCTGTTCACCCGACAGTTCGGTCAGGCGGGCGCCGAGCTTGTCGAGATGCAGGCGGGCGACCTTTTCGTCGAGATGCTTGGGCAGGACATAGACCTGGTTCTCGTACTGGCCGGGCTTGGTGTAGAGCTCGATCTGCGCCAGCACCTGGTTGGTGAAGGATGCCGACATGACGAAGCTCGGGTGGCCGGTGGCGTTGCCGAGATTGAGCAGCCGTCCTTCCGACAAAAGGATCATCCGCTTGCCGTCCGCGAAGGTGATCATATCGACCTGCGGCTTGACGTTGGTCCATTTCAAATTGCGCAGCGCGGCGACCTGGATCTCATTGTCGAAGTGGCCGATGTTGCCGACGATGACCATGTCCTTCATCGAGCGCATATGGTCGAGGGTGACGACATCCTTGTTGCCGGTGGTGGTGATGACGATGTCGGCGGTGGGGGCTGCATCTTCCAGCGTGACGACTTCAAAACCGTCCATCGCAGCCTGCAGGGCGCAGATCGGATCGACCTCGGTGACCTTGACGCGGGCACCGGCGCCCTTGAGCGAGGCCGACGAGCCCTTGCCGACGTCGCCATAACCGCACACGACAGCGACCTTGCCGGCCATCATCGTGTCGGTGCCGCGGCGGATGCCGTCGACCAGCGATTCCTTGCAGCCATACTTGTTGTCGAACTTCGACTTGGTGACCGAGTCGTTGACGTTGATTGCGGGGAAGGGCAGCAGGCCCTTCTTCTGCAGCTGGTAGAGGCGGTTGACGCCGGTGGTCGTCTCTTCGGTGACGCCGCGGATCGCCGCCTTCTGCTTGGTGAAGAAGCCGGGCGAAGCCTTCAGGCGCTTCTTGACCTGGGCGTAGAAATATTCCTCTTCCTCGCTCTGCGGGTTGGACAGCACGTCCTCGCCGGCCTCGGCGCGGGCGCCGATCAGGATGTACATGGTGGCGTCGCCGCCATCATCGAGGATCATGTTGGAGAGGCCGCCATCGGCCCACTGGAAGATCTTGTCGGTGTAGTCCCAATACTCCTCCAGCGACTCGCCCTTGACGGCAAACACCGGGATGCCGGCCTCGGCGATGGCCGCGGCCGCATGGTCCTGGGTCGAGAAGATGTTGCAGGAGGCCCAGCGGATATCGGCGCCAAGCGCCTTCAGCGTCTCGATCAGCACCGCCGTCTGGATGGTCATGTGCAGCGAGCCGGTGATGCGCGCACCCTTGAGCGGCTGCTTGGGGCCGAATTCCTCACGGCAGGCCATCAGGCCCGGCATTTCGGTTTCGGCGATCTCGAGTTCCTTGCGGCCCCAGCCGGCAAGCGAGATGTCGGCGACCACATAGTCCTTGCTACCCGTCATGGCAGTACTCCGATGCGAATGTTGTGCTTGCGAATTTGTTGCGGACACGCCCGCGCCGGTCGGCGCGTCCAAGGGCGCGAATTGCCGGCCTGACTAGCAGATCGGAGCAAGGACGACAATGGGATATAAAGAAATCTTTATCCCTGCATGTCTCTCGGACGCATATCGCGCTCTACCAGATCAGCATTCCTCGCCGAAGCGGGACGCCACCAGTTGCTCCAGGGCGTCGATGACCTGCTGGGCCTCCGGCCCGCTGGCGGTGACGCGGATCGAATAGCCGGGGCTTGCCGCCAGCATCATCAGGCCCATGATCGAGGTGCCGCCAACCTTGACGCCATCCTTCTCGACATGCACCGAGGCATCGAAGCCGCTGGCCAGCTGGACGAACTTCGCCGAAGCGCGCGCATGAAGGCCGCGCTGGTTGATGATGGGAAAATCCCGGACTATCTGATCTTTTTCCGGGGACAGCGCGGTCATTTGCTGCTCAGGAGCTGGCTGGCAACATTGATGTATTTGCGACCGGCGGCCTGGGCCTCATCAAGGGCGGCCGCCATGTTGTCGCCCTTGCGGATCGAGGAGAGCTTGATCAGCATCGGCAGATTCATGCCGGCGATCACCTCGGTGCGGCCGGACTCCATCACCGAGATGGCAAGATTGGAGGGCGTGCCGCCGAACATGTCGGTCAGCACGATGACGCCCGCCCCGGTGTCGACACGGGCAACCGCGTCGACAATGTCGCGCCGACGCTGCTCCATATCGTCGTCGGCACCGATCGCCACGGTTTCGAAATTGTCTTGTGGCCCGACGACATGTTCGACGGCATGTCGGAACTCGGTGGCCAGTTGACCGTGCGTTACAAGCACGAGTCCGATCATTCTTTGGTGGCTCCCGTCATCGCCGCTTCACAGGCGCATTTTATGCTCGCCAGCCAATCCAGGCGGCGGGAGCGCTATCTTGTCGACGCGCGGCCCGTTGACAAGCCCAAAATTGCGCAGGCGCATGCCATTTTGACGCATTGCAGCAAAAAACCCGGAGCGGATCATAGAAAAGGCGCGATCGACAGCCGCGCCATCACGACCGGTAAGGCCGCCGGGATATTGCGTTCGACCACATCGACCTGTGGCACCAGACAACCCACGATGCTGCTAGCGGCATCCTCCTGGAAGCGCGGCGCTTCATCGGCCGGCACCAGGTGGACATGCAGGTCGACGAGGCCTGCCGGCTCGAATGGCAGAGGCCGGGGGCCGAGCCCAGGCACCTCGACGAGGCCTTCTATGGCGGCGGGAGCGCGGCACAGAAGCCGCCCGGCATGCGCCTCGACAAAGAGCTGATCGTCACCGACGAGCCGCGCGAACGATCCGCGCTGGCGACAATGATCTATGAGCGCCAGCGCCAGCGCCGTCTTGCCCGAGCCGGAGGCTCCGGTGATGAGAATGCCGCGCTCGCCGATCAAAACCATTGTCGCGTGAATGTTTTCAGGCTGCACGGCTGGACCAGGCATGGTTGGAATTCATGCTCTCAGCCTTCGGCCGGCAACGTCACCACAAAACGCGCGCCCTTGATCTCGCCGGGTTTGGTGCCGGGGATGTTCTCGGCGGTGAGCGTGCCGCCCTGGGCCTCGACGATCTGCCTGGATATCGACAGGCCAAGGCCCGCATTCTGGCCGCACGCCTCGCCGGCCGGCCGGTCCGTGTAGAAGCGTTCGAAGATGCGGTCGATGTTGTCGGCGCGGATGCCGGGGCCATTGTCGTCGACGGTGACGATGTTGAACTTGCCGGCACGCGCCAGCGACAGGCTGATGTGGCCATGATCCTCGGGAACGAAGGAACGGGCGTTCTCGATCAAATTGGTGATGACCTGGCCGATGCGCAGATCATGGCCGACGACGACATAGCCTTTGACGCCCTGCGGCAGTTTGGCGGCCTTGAACTCGATCTCGACCGCCTTCTTGTTGCGCGTCGCTTCGCGCGAAACGGCGACCAGATCGGTGATGAATTTCTTCAAATCGACCGTTCCCGCATCTTCACGCGCGAGTTCCGCGTCCAGGCGCGATGCGTCGGAAATATCGGTGATGAGCCGGTCCAGCCGCCTGACATCGTGCTGGATGATATCCATCAGCCGGCCGCGCGAATCGTCGTTCTTGGCCAGCGGCAAGGTCTCCACCGCGCTGCGCAGCGACGTCAGCGGGTTTTTCAGCTCGTGCGAGACATCGGCCGCGAAGCTTTCGATCGCCTCGATCCGGGCGTAGAGCGCGTTGGTCATGTCGCGTATGGCGATCGACAGATTGCCGATCTCGTCCTGGCGGTCGGAAAAGTCGGGGATCTCCTCACGGCTCTTGACGCCGCGCCGCACTCGCACCGCCGCCGCCGACAGCCGGCGCAGCGGATTGGCGATGGTCGAGGCGAGCAGCATCGACAGGATGGCGGTGACAAGGGCCGCGATGCCGAAGACGCGCAGGATCGCCTTGCGCTCGGCGGCGACATCGACAAGATCGTCGCCGCCTTCGGTCGACAGCATCAGCACGCCCAGGACGGCACGAAAGCGCTGGATCGGCACCGCCACCGAAACGATCTGCTCGCCCTGCTCGCTGACGCGCACGATGGTCGAAGGGCTGCCGGTGAGCGCCTTGACCACTTCCGGGAAAGCGGCGCCATTGCCGCCCGGCTGCTCGTGATAGACCGGCAGCTCGGTGTTGCGGAAGAAGTCGAAGACGAATTTCTGGATGCGCTCGACCAGATCGGGCTCTTCTTCCTCGACCGGCGGCAGGTCGTAGCGCAGGATCTGGCCACGCGAATAGAGGTGGCGCGAATCGAGCAGCAGATTGGCGTCGCGGTCATAGATGCGGGCGCGGGTCCTGGTCGGCGAGATCAGCCTTCTAAGCACCGGTGCGACACGCTCCGGGTTGATCGGAAAGTCGAGATTGTCGAGCTGGTCCGAGCCCGGCCCAAGGCTTTCGCCGGCCTGCAGTTCAAGCAGCTTTTCCGGGTCGATGCTGATCGAATCCGTCTCGACCGTCGCCGAAGCGGCGATGGCGCCGGCGATGATCTCGCCCTGGGTCATCAGGCTTTCGACGCGGGCGTCGATCAGCCCGTCGCGGAAGGTGTTGAGATAGAGGATGCCGGTCACCAGCACGGCGAGGCCGGCAAGGTTGAGGAACAGGATACGCCGCGTCAGGCTGGAAAAGATGTGATGGCCAAGGAAGCGGCGCATCGGCACCGTGATCTTCGAGACGAAGGACGGCATGATCCGCGACGGCCGCCTGGAGGCGCCCGCCGGTCTTGTTCGCTGTGCTTCCACTGCCATCGAATAGCAGGCCCTGCTACTTATGCTTCGCGGAACCGGTATCCGACTCCGTAAAGGGTTTCGATCATCTCGAAGTCGTCGTCGACGGCCTTGAACTTCTTGCGCAGCCGCTTGATGTGGCTGTCGATGGTGCGGTCGTCGACATAGACCTGTTCATCATAAGCCGAATCCATCAGCGCATCACGGCTTTTTACGACACCGGGACGCTGCGCCAGCGAATGCAGGATCAGGAACTCGGTGACGGTGAGCGTCACCGGCTCGCCTTTCCAGGTGCAGGTGTGGCGCTCCTGGTCCATGACGAGCTGGCCGCGCTCGAGAGAGCGGGCCTGCTGGCTTGGCGTCTTGGCTGCAGCCTCGCGGGCACTGGCGCGGCGCAGCACGGCGCGCACGCGCTCGACCAGCAGGCGCTGTGAGAAGGGTTTGCGGATGAAATCGTCGGCGCCCATCTTGAGACCGAACAATTCGTCGATCTCGTCGTCCTTGGAGGTCAGGAAGATCACCGGCAGGTCGGACTTCTGGCGCATCCGGCGCAGCAGTTCCATGCCGTCCATGCGCGGCATCTTGATGTCGAGAATGGCAAGGTTCGGCGGGCGTGCCGCCAGGCCTTCCAGCGCCGACGCACCATCCGTGTAGGTCTCGACGCGATACCCCTCGGATTCCAGGGCGATCGACACCGATGTCAGAATGTTGCGGTCGTCATCGACAAGCGCGATTGTTGCCATTTCAAGCGGCTCCCTCATGAGCTGTCCCTTCTGTCGTAGAGAAGGGGCTTTTGCAGGACAAATTAGGTACAAAATGTGGCATAGGCCTTGTCCGCTGTCACGCGCGGCATGCCGGCGGCCACAATCCTACCTCGACATGGATTGGACGAACGTACATCGCCAATCCTTTGGGCAACCGCGAAACTTTTTGCACATATAAACGATTTAAACAACTTTCAAAATATTTAAATCGATTAATGATTTGATATCATTTGACTTTTCTGGTTCTGACCATCTCAGCCCGCGTAGTGGGCGTGCCGGGAAGGTGCCGGCAAAGATGCGGCAAATCCAAGAGGGACACTCGATGTCGGAAGTCGGCAAACGCAATTCCGCCTGCGCGATCGATCATATCGGCCTGAAAACCACCGGCGTGGTGCGCTATAATTTCGGTGCGGCTGCTCTTTATGAGGACTCGATCCGGCGCGGCGAGGCCCGCTTGACCGCACATGGCGCGTTGGTCGCCGAGACAGGCCAGCATACCGGCCGCTCGCCCAAGGACAAGTTTGTCGTCCGCAACAGTGACACCGAACCGCATGTCTGGTGGGACAACAACAAGGCAATTTCACAAGCCCAGTTCGACACGCTGCTCGCCGATTTCCAGACGCATGCCTGGGACAAGGATCTATACGTCCAGGACCTGATCGGCGGCGCCGATGCGGAGCTGAAGCTGCCGACCAGGGTGATCACCGAATTTGCCTGGCACTCGCTGTTCATCCGCAATCTGCTCATTCGTCCCGATGCCGCCGAGCTCGAGCATTTCGTGCCTGCCATGACGATCATCGACCTGCCGTCCTTCCGCGCCGATCCCGCCCGCCACGGCAGCCGCACCGAAACGGTGATCGCCGTGGATCTCACGCGCAAGGTCGTGCTGATCGGCGGCACCTCCTATGCCGGCGAGATGAAGAAGTCGGTGTTCACCATGCTCAACTATCTGCTGCCGGCGAAAGGCGTGATGCCGATGCATTGCTCGGCCAACGAGGGTATGGCCGGCGACGCCGCCATCTTCTTCGGCCTGTCGGGCACCGGCAAGACGACACTCTCGGCCGATCCCTCGCGCACGCTGATCGGCGACGACGAGCATGGCTGGGGACCCCACGGCATCTTCAATTTCGAAGGCGGCTGCTACGCCAAGACGATCAAGCTGTCGGCGGAAGCCGAGCCGGAAATCTTCGCCACCACGCAGCGCTTCGGCACGGTGCTGGAAAATGTCGTGCTCGACGCTGATGGCGTGCCGGATTTCAACGACGGAAGGCTGACCGAAAACACACGCTGCGCCTACCCGCTGGATTTCATCCCCAACGCCAGCAAGACCGGCCGCGCCAACCATCCGAAGAACATCATCATGCTGACCGCCGATGCGTTCGGCGTGATGCCGCCGATCGCGCGGCTGACCCCGGCGCAGGCGATGTATCATTTCCTCTCCGGCTACACCGCCAAGGTGGCCGGAACCGAAAAGGGCGTGACCGAGCCCGAAGCGACGTTTTCGACCTGTTTCGGCGCCCCGTTCATGCCGCGCCATCCATCGGAATACGGCAATCTGCTGCGCGAGCTGATTGCCCGCCACGGCGCCGATTGCTGGCTGGTCAACACCGGCTGGACCGGCGGCGCCTACGGCACCGGCAAGCGCATGCCGATCAAGGCGACGCGGGCCTTGCTTGCCGCCGCACTCGACGGCTCGCTCAAGACGGCCGAGTTCCGCACCGACCCTCATTTCGGTTTCGAGGTGCCGGTGGCGGTTCGAGGCGTCGACAGCGCCATTCTCGACCCGCGCTCCACCTGGGCCGACAAGGCCGGCTATGACCGGCAGGCGGCAAGGCTGGTCGGCATGTTCGCCGTCAATTTCGAGAAATTCGAAAGCCATGTCGATGCCGTGGTGCTGGGTGCGGCGCCGCGCATGCAGGAAGCGGCGGAGTAATCGCGCTACGGGGTTCAGCTTCGTTGAAAGGCCCGGTTCGATCGGGCCTTTTCTTTTTCGATCCGCCGCGCCATGACTGCGGCATGGCGAGCGACGACAACATCATCATATCAGGCGATGCGGTGATCCATCCGGGCGACCTGCACGAGGATTTCATCCGCTCGTCCGGTCCCGGCGGCCAGAACGTCAACAAGGTGGCGACGGCGGTGCAACTGCGCTTCGACGCCGCCAACGCAGCGGGTCTGTCGGAGCGCGTGCGCGAGCGGACGATCAAGCTTGCCGGCCAGCGTGCCACCAAGGACGGCGTCGTTGTCATCGAAGCGGGCCGCTTCCGCACCCAGGAACAGAACCGGGCGGATGCGCGGGCACGGCTGACGGCACTGGTCGCCAAGGCCGCCGAACCGCCGCCGCCACCGCGCAAGAAGACGCGGCCGTCAAAGGGTGCCGTGGAACGGCGGCTGAAGAGCAAGGCCGGGCGAGGCACGATCAAGAAGCTGCGCGGCCGGGTGGAGAACGATTAAGCACCGCGAAGCTGCAACGCGCGGGTGGCTTCCAATTCTGGGTTGCAGATGGCAAGCTGCGATCACCCACCACAGCAATGGAGACCAACGATGGGCATGTTCGATTTCGTCAAGAGTGTCGGCAAGAAACTGGGCATCGGCGGTGACGACGAAGCCGCACCCACGGCCGACACACTCAAGAAGGAGCTCGATTCGCACAAGCTCGGCACCGATGGCGTCGAGGTCGTCGTCAACGGCGATACGGCGGTGCTGAAGGGTGTGGTCAAGGACCAGTCGATCTTCGAGAAGGCGGTCATCGCCGTCGGCAACACGCTCGGCGTCTCCAAGGTGCAGGCGGACGAATTACAGGTCGCGCCAGCACCTGGCACGGCCGCCGCCCCGGCCAAGGAGCCCACCTTTTACACCGTGAAGAAGGGCGACAATCTCTGGAAGATCGCCGAGAAAAGCTACGGCAAGGGCCAAGGCGTCAAGAACACGGTCATATTCGAGGCCAACAAGCCGATGCTGACCCATCCCGACAAGATCTATCGGGGCGGGGGGCTGGCGCGACCTGTAATTGGTCCGCCTGCACCTTGGAGACGCCGAGCGTGTTGCCGACGGCGATGACC
>NZ_RZPB01001200.1:0-1223 GCF_003998535.1 Mesorhizobium sp. M7A.F.Ca.AU.002.02.1.1
CCATGGAAGTCGCTGTCTTCATTCTGGTCGTGCTCGTCTTCGTGGCGCTTTCCGGCGCGCTGGTTCGCCTGGTGCGGGTGCCGTTGCCGGTGCTGCAGATTGCGATCGGTGCCGCGCTCGCCTGGCCGGTGCGCGGCATCCATGTCGAGATCAATCCGGAGCTGTTCCTGCTGGTGTTCATTCCGCCGCTGCTGTTCGGCGATGCCTATGGCGCACCGAAGCGTGAACTGATGGCGCTGCGCGGACCGATCCTGGATCTGGCCATAGGGCTGGTCTTCTTCACCATCGTCGGCTTCGGCTACGCCTTGCATTGGCTAGTGCCGAGCATCCCTCTGGTGGTCGCTTTTGCGCTTGCCGCGGTGCTGTCGCCGACCGACGCGGTGGCCGTGTCCTCGATCGTCGACAGGAATGTCGTCCCGGCGCGGCTGATGCACATTCTCGAAGGCGAGTCGCTGCTCAACGACGCTTCAGGCCTCGTCATGTTCCGCTTCGCCGTCGCAGCAGTGCTGACCGGCAGCTTTTCCCTTGCCGCGGCTTCGTTCAGTTTTCTCTATGCCGTGGCGATCGGCATCCTGATCGGCGTCGCGGCGCTGTTCGTTGCCGCCAAGCTGCTGCAATTGCTCAACCGGATCGGCGGCGTGCCGGCCGAAGCGCAGGTGCTGGTGATGGTTCTGCTGCCCTTCATCGCCTATCTCGGCGCCGAGCATGTCGGAGCGTCCGGTATTCTGGCGGCTGTTACCGCCGGCCTGCTCACCGGCGGCTCCGGCGTGTTTCGCTTCCTCGGCGTCTCGGCCCGCATGCAGACGATGTCGCTGTGGACGACGCTTTCCTTCGTTTTCAACGGTGCTCTCTTCATCGTGCTCGGCCTGCAGCTTCCCGACATCATCCGCCATGTGCCGCCGGAACTCATGAGCCTGCACCCGATCATCCAGCCGATCGCGACCGTCGTGGCGCTGACGCTGTGCCTGATCGCGTTGCGCTTCCTGTGGATATGGGTAGGCGATCTCGCAGCCGGCATCGCCGCACGTCTGGGCAAGCGCAAGGTGGAGCCGTTCGGGTTGCGCGTGCGGCTCGCCGGTTCGGTGGCCGGCGTGCGCGGCGCCATCACGCTGGCCGGCATATTGTCGCTGCCGCTCGCCATGCCGGACGGCTCGCCGTTCCCGGCACGCGATCTGGTCATTTTCCTGGCCGCCGGCGTCATCATCTGTTCGCTGGTCTTCGCC
>NZ_RZPB01001201.1:0-1223 GCF_003998535.1 Mesorhizobium sp. M7A.F.Ca.AU.002.02.1.1
CGAGAAGCTCAACGTCTACGGCGTCGAGAAGACCCGCATCATTGCCATCGAGTTCTCATCGGAAGATCCCAAGCTCGCGGCCGCCATACCGGACGCCATCGCTGCCGCCTATATAGCGGGGCAAGGGGCGGCCAAGCTCGAATCGAACAGCGCCGCGGCAGACTTCCTGGCGCCCGAGATCGCCGACCTGCAGCGGCAGGTCAAGGATGCGGAGGCGAAGGTCGCCGCCTACCGAGCCCAGTCCGATCTTCTGATGGGTGGCAACAATTCGGTGCTGGCCACCCAGCAGCTTTCGGAACTGTCGAGCGAACTGTCGAAAGTGCGCGCCAACCGCGCTGCGGCCGAAGCGACCGCCGACGGTGTGCGCAGGGCGCTGCAGAATGGCGGTTCGCTGGACGCAGTGCCGGAGGGTCTGTCATCGGACCTGATCCAGCGCTTGCGTGAGCGACAGGTCGAATTGCGCTCCAACATCGCCGATCTGTCGACGACGCTGCTTGGCAATCATCCGCGCATTCGCGCGCTGAAATCGCAACTGTCCGATCTCGACGCGCAGATCCGCAGCGAGGCCCAGAAGATCATGAAAGGCCTGTTGATGCAGGCCGAGACGGCAAAGGCCCGCGAGAACCAGCTCGTCGCCGACGTCAACACATTGAAAGCCGCTTCGGCGCAGGCCGGCGAACAACAGGTCGACCTCGACGCACTGCAGCGCGACGCGACCGCCAAGCGACAGCAGCTCGAACTCTACCTGACCAACTACCGCGAAGCCGCTTCGCGCCAGGACCGCAACTATCTGCCGGTCGACGCCCGGATCGCCTCGAAGGCGTCGGTTCCCTCCGAGGCCTATTTCCCGAAGGTGGGGCCGATCGTCGGCGCGGCTTTCGCCGCATCGCTGCTGATCATGGCCATCGTGACGCTTCTGCGGGAGCTGTTCTCAGGCCGCGCGATGCGGCCGGCGAGCGGTTCCCGTTTCGAACGGATCGATGAGGTCGCGATGCCCCATGTGGCGCAGACGCCGGCCGCCAAGCCATTTGTCCGCCACGAGCCTGCCGTCTTCCAGGAACCCGTCATTCACCAGGAACTGCCTGAACCTGCGCATGAAGCCGATGCGGAGCCTTTTGCCGCTGCGATGCAGGCCATGGCCGAGGCGCCGGATGCGGTCGCAATGCCCGCTACGGCGGCGACAGAGCAAACGGTTGTCGAGCCCGAACCGGCGCGCTCCACCC
>NZ_RZPB01001202.1:0-1220 GCF_003998535.1 Mesorhizobium sp. M7A.F.Ca.AU.002.02.1.1
GCAGTCGATCGACTGCGACATCGCTTCGCTGTGCTTGAACTGCGGTCCACCATTGAGCGCCTGGAACTGCACGCCGTCGAGTTCGAACGTGGTCACCAACACCTTGCCTGCATCGGCGTGGCCTTCGGGCCAACGCATCACGCTCAGCACCTTGGAATTCTTGAAGATGGAGACGTAGAAGTTCATGGCCTCTTCGGCTCGGCCGTCGAACCACAGGCAGGTGGTGATCTTTTGCATGTCGTGCTCCTCGTGCTGTTTCGGTCGCTGTTCCTGTGAAACGGCTGACTCCGAATATGGTGCCATCTCCTTGCCGTCTGCCCAAGGACGGACATGCAGCGCGCCATCCGACAGTGCCACGCATTTTTTTGAGAGAATCTGGCGCATTGCAAAATTGTGGCCAGACCATACTTGCGCGTCTATAACGCCTGCGGTCCGAATTCAGCTCCGCCGCGCCAACCCCTGGGCTGCGGCCAGCCACCAAGGAAAAAACATGCCTGCCTATCGTTCCCGCACCACCACCCATGGCCGCAACATGGCCGGCGCTCGCGGCCTCTGGCGCGCCACCGGCATGAAGGACTCGGATTTCGGCAAGCCGATCATTGCGGTGGTCAACTCCTTCACCCAGTTCGTGCCGGGCCATGTCCATCTGAAGGATCTCGGCCAATTGGTCGCGCGCGAGATCGAAAAGGCCGGCGGCGTTGCCAAGGAATTCAACACCATCGCCGTCGATGACGGCATCGCCATGGGCCATGACGGCATGCTCTATTCGCTCCCGTCGCGCGAGCTGATCGCCGATTCTGTCGAATACATGGTCAACGCGCATTGCGCCGACGCCATGGTCTGCATCTCCAATTGCGACAAGATCACGCCCGGCATGCTGATGGCCTCGTTGCGCCTCAACATCCCGACCGTCTTCGTCTCCGGCGGTCCGATGGAAGCCGGCAAGGTGGTGCTCGCCGGCAAGACGCAGGCGCTCGACCTGGTCGATGCCATGGTCGCGGCCGCCGACGACAAGATCTCCGATGAGGACGTCAAGGTCATCGAGCGCTCGGCCTGCCCGACCTGCGGCTCCTGCTCGGGCATGTTCACCGCCAATTCGATGAATTGTTTGACCGAGGCGCTTGGCCTGTCGCTGCCCGGCAACGGCTCGACATTGGCGACGCATGCCGACCGCAAGCGTCTGTTCGTCGAGGCCGGCCACCTGATCGTCGATCTCGCCC